>JAFVXX010000101.1 GCA_017500905.1 Clostridia bacterium | reverse complement strand
TCTTGACGACGTAAGGCCCGTGCCAGCTGGCTACGTGCTGTGCCAAAGCGTCAACCAAGCAAAGCAAGCAATACTTGATGCCGAAAAACGTGACGAAGTGGTGGAGGTAATTGATTGCGACCACGACCTGGGCGACTTTGCTACTGACGGTGGCGACGGAATTTGTCTGCTGGATTGGCTGGTGGAAAGGCAAACCTTTTACCCCATCAGGTTGCACACCATGAACCCCGTTGGCCGTGACAACATGCAACGTATGATTGACAGATACTGGCACTAAAGTTTGACAAAAAAAGCCAAGATGCGCAATGGGTGCTGTTTTTAGCGGAGAATATGAAAACACCACCAAGTGCGAGCATCGCATTTGACTGGTCAAATACTTTATGGGCTAAGCCCAAACCCATATACAACAAAAAGAGCAAGAATAAAAGGGAACAAACCCTTCTATTCTTGCTCTGTTCGTTTTTATAGATGAATGGATGCTGACGCATCATGAATTGGCTTCGCCATGATTTCTCGTCGGCGTGCCGCCTTCTCCATGAATTGAATTGCAATCAATGTGCCGATAGGAACAATTCATGCCGCAGGCAATTCATGAAAGCATTGCTTTCAATTCACGCAACCGCGAGGTTGCAATGCATAGCGTGTTCTCCGTTAAGGATAACACGCCAATGCATCTTGGCTTTTTGTTTTTGTTTGTTACAGCAAGGCCTTAAGCTCGTAAATTACAACGCTTAAAATAATTGTAAATTCGGTGTCATCCTTATCTAACTCTAACATTTCGTTTAGGTCGGATATGCAGTAATCCACCATTTCAATTATGTGCTTTACTTTTTCTCCATTACAGCAGCGTTGAACGTCCGGTGACATACTATCGTAACGGTCAATTTGGTTGTCCAGCACCGATTGTAGTTGGTCTATGCAACTGTGGATTGTTCTGGGTGTAAGGTCATCCTGAAGGGCTTCGAGTGTTTCTACAACGTCTTTTATTTGTTTAAGGCTTTCCATTTTACTACCCCACCAAGCTTTGGATTGTGCAGTCAAAAAACGCAGTTACTGCCTTTTGCATTGTGTCAACGTCACGTGCGCCCACCGTTTCTACTGCAGAGTGCATTGCAAGCTGAGCAAGGCCGACGTCGCAAGCGTTCATTTGCAGCTGTGAGCTTGTTACAAGCCCCAGCGTGGAGCCGCAACGCAAATCGCTTCGGTTGTAGTAGTCCTGCCAAGCAATGCCGTTGGCGTTTAGCAGCGCCTTGACAACTGCCGACGACAATCCGTCCGTTGCGTAGTTGACGTGGTGCTTAATTACAACCCCTCCGTTTAGGTACACCTTGTTGATGACGTCGCTTTTTTCGGGGTGCGCAGGATGCACGGCGTGGCCGTTGTCGATGGAAAGTGCAAAGCCACCGGCTACAGCCCTGTCGTAATCGTCTTGGTCAAAGCCCAGCTCTCGGTTGATTTTTTGCAAAAGCTGTGGCAAAAATGCGCTGCAAGCCCCTTGCTTGGTGTGGCTGCCAACCTCCTCGTTGTCAAAGCAAGCAGCCATTGCAACGCCCGTTGGCTTGCAGCTGCACAACGCCTTGATGCTGGTGTACACGCTGGTAAGGTTGTCGATGCGTGGCGACGTCAAAAACTCGCCGTTTGCGCCCGTGTAGGATGCCTCAACGGCAGGCACAACGTACAAATCGGCATCAACCACCTCGCTGGTTGTAAGGGTAGACCAAAGGTCGTTGGCATTGCCAAGCAATGGCAACAAATCCGTTTGGACGTTTAGCTGCAAATTTTCGGCCGAGGCAGGGTTGTGATGCACGCAAAGGCTGGGGATTGCCACGGTGTAGCTGCTGTCTACAAGCTGACACGCAACCTTGTCGCCTTGCTTTACAAACAATCTGCCTGCCACCTTTAGTGGAGTATCCAAAAAGCTGTACCACAAGCCGCCACCGTACTTTTCTACGTTGATACGCTTGCCCTCGGGGCTGTCGCACAAAGTGTTGCCCTTTGCTTTTAGACAGGGCGAGTCGGTGTGGCTTTCGGCAATATTAAATGCGTAGCTTGTAAGGTCGCCCACAACAAAGGCTACAATGGTGCTGTCGTTTTTGGTGACGTAGTACTTGCCACCCTTTGTAAGCTGCCACTTGCTGCCAAAAAACAGCTGGCTGAAGCCGTTGCTGTCCAGCATAGCCTTGCAGTTGGCTACGGTGTGGTAGGCTGTGTAAGAAGATTGTAGAAATTTTTCGATGGTCATATCCTTCTACCCCTTTTGTAATTTGGTACTATTGTATCACAGGTTGAAAATTTTTTCAAGACTAATTGGGTGGTTGAACAGCTGCTTTTCAAAAAAACAACAGGGGATGATACGTCCATCCCCTGCAAATTACTTAATAAAATACGGAATTGCTCCAATGATAAGTGCAACAAATGTCAATATAATAGACCACGTGCGTACACCACGGAAAATGCGATACGCCTTGCTGACCGTAGGGCCTTTTTGATAGGTGCCATCGGCAATTTGCTTTTCAATTTCTATCACACCGGCATCTTCAAACACCTGCAGCTTGGCTTGATACTTTTTCTTGAAGTATCCCACAATGGTCTTTACAATTAAAAATGCGCCCAATCCGTAGTAGCCGCCTACCTTGTCCAAAAGAGTGTAGATGATGTCCACAAGGTCCTTTGCGTTTGCCATATCACTTGGGCTACCCATCCAAATACCAATGGTAAAGGTTACAAAAAACACCAGGTTGCTTATCCAGTCAAAGGACACAAACCACTCGCAGATGACAAACGTCCTTTTGACGTCAGGCTTTACGTGTATTTCGTCAAGATATTTTTGCTTTTGGGCTTCTTCTAAGCCCTTTTGTCTCCAAGATTTCATTACGAATGCACATCCTTTGTAAGATAGCACAATTATACGCCATAGCAGTTGCTTTGTCAACACTATTTACACGCTCAGTCCAAATCCATTGCTCCCAGCAATCCCCCTGCGCTAAGCTTGTTGTGGTCTCTCACCACGCTGTTAAGCAGCCTGCGTGGCAAATCCAAATTGGCTTGCAAAATGGGCTCAAAGTGGCTGTAGGGTAGGGGGTGGGGCAAATTGTCGCTGCCCACCTCGATGGTGTAGGAGGGTATGCGCAGCTTTTGGATGCACCAATCCTTGTAGCCCCCTGCGCTGCCGTCGTCGCCCTCCACCAGGGTGTACCCCGTGTGCTTTGCAATGGCCTTGGCGTAGCGCTCGTCACGCCACTTGCGATGACGTGTTTGACCAAAGTACCAGTACACAACCTCGCCCTTGCAGTGGTAGCTAATTGTCACCAACGGCTTGACAGCAAGGGTAAAGTCCACCAACGCCTTTGTTTCTGCCTCGCTGCAGGGGGATGGTCCAACGTAGCTTTGCGATGCCTTGTAGTACACGTTTTGCTCGCCCGTGCCCCAGTTGGCGTCAAAGTTGACGTTTAGGTCCACTCCGTTTGCGTTGGCCTTCCACAGCGAAAAGTCGTTGCTTTGACCGTTTGTTTGTACAAGGGAGTGCTGAATATCCTTGTCGGCTATCCATTGCACGCCCTCTTGGCAAATGCGCACGCCGTCAGGGTTTGCCATGGGCACAAAGTAGATGGCTCCCAGCATGTTGGGACGTGTTGCCACAAGGTGCTTGGCTTGGCACAGCGCAAGCAGTGCTGTCAGGTGCTCCCGTGCGTGGATGGCTGCCTGCACAATCATGCAGGGCAATTGCTTGTCGCCAACAAACACGTAGGGGATTTGTTGCCCTAGGGTGCTTTTGCCAATGCTGCCTACTTCTACGCCAATTCTTTTTAGATTAGCTATTTCCTCCAACAAATCCAAATATCCAAACACAATTAGCCCCTTGTTTTTTATAAGTATAGTATATGAAGGGCAAAGCTGATAGTTGCGTGCAAAACAAAAATGGTAGGGACGTAGCGTGATACTCTTAACGGAGTATTCACGCTACAACTATGATTGCCCTTCGGGCAAGTTATGGGTTATGAAATGCTACGCATTGTTATGATTGGCTTCGCAAAGTTTTGGATTACAAGGGCAATCATATCGTAACGCTTGCTTTGCAGGCTCATAACGGCGAGAGGAGCGAGCCTCATAACTCTAAACTTAATGAACAAAAAAAAGAGCAGACATACAAGTTTTATCTTGCGTGTTTGCTCTTTCTGCTTGTAATATGTGTTTGGACTTAGCCCATTTTGTATTTGACAGGTCAAATGCGATGCTCGCAATTAGCGAGATTCTCAACTTCTCCGATAAGAACATCGCCCTGTTTTTCCTACCATTTTTTAGTTTTGTAAATATTACGCTTTTTCTTCTGCGTGTTGAGGCTGTTCGCTTTGCTCCTCTACGGGTGCGCCCTTTAGCTTTGCCGATTTTGCTACAATGCCTGCAAGTGCAAACAATGCAATTACGTTTGGTAGCACCATCAAGTTGTTAAACATATCAGTCAGCTCCCAAACCAAGTCGTTGGGGAAAACTGATCCAACAAAGATAAATCCAATGGCTATTACCGAGTACACAACGGTTGCCTTTTTGCCAAACAAGTATTCAAAGTTGATCTTACCAAAAAAGTTCCAGCTGATGATGGTCGTAAATGCAAAAAACATCAAACAGATTGCCACAAAAATGTTGCCCAAGGTTTCGCCAAAAACGCCACCGTAGGATAGTTGTACCATGTTTGCCTTGGTAATGTGTGCCGCAGCACCCTCGCCTGCAACAGCGGAAAGTGGGCCGCCTCCTGCATACAAGCAGGTAATTACAACCAACGCTGTCATTGTAAGCACCACAAAGGTGTCGATAAACAATCCAACCATTGCAACCACGCCTTGGTCGTGAGGCGTTTTTACCTTTGCCATTGCGTGTGCGTGTGGTGTCGAGCCCATACCGGCTTCGTTGCTAAACAAGCCACGCTTTGCACCTTGGCTAATTGCTTGATACAACGCAGCACCTATGCTACCGCCAATGATGGCGTTGGGTTGAAATGCGTATTTAAAAATCATACCAAATGCTTCGGGCACTTTTGTAATGTTTACGCCAATTACCACAAGGCCAAGCACAATGTAAAGTATTGCCATCACAGGCACAATTTTTTCGGCAACGCTGGCAATACGCTTGATTCCGCCAATAAAGATAAATCCTGCAATAAGCGCAACGGCAAGGCCAACCGTCCAAGTAGGGATGTTAAACGCCTCTGCCGACGTGGACGCAATGGAGTTGGATTGCACCATAGAGCCCATAAAGCCCAATGCCAGCATAGCTGCTACTGCAAAAAATCCTGCAAGAAATTTTCCAAACTTACCCTTAAACGCGCGTTTGATGTAGTACACAGGGCCACCGCCAACAATGTTGCCTTGCCCATCCAACAGGCGTGTTTCTTGTGCAAGCACAGCTTCGCCGTAGATGGTTGCCATGCCAAAGAAGGCAATTATCCACATCCAAAAGATTGCACCGGGGCCACCCACCAAAATTGCGCTGGATGCGCCTACAACGTTGCCTGTACCAACCTGTGCCGCAATGGCAGTTGCAAGAGCCTGAAAGGATGACAATCCACCTTTGCCGTTTGTCTTTTTAAACATTCCGCCAAAGGTTTTTCTAAATCCCTCGCCAAAGCAGCGCACCTGTACAAAGCGAGTTTTTATCGAGTAAAACAAGCCGATACCAACCAACAGCACAATTAGTACGTAGTTAGAAAGGTAGGTGTTTACCGTTACTACAGCTTTAAGCAAAAAGTCTACAAATTGTTGCCACATATTTTTACCTCCAATAAAAAAACCACCGAAATTCGGTGGCTCAAGAGATAGACTAAAAACGATACTTTTACACTAACTACTATGCAAAATTGCGTTTCTCTGTCCTTTTGCCTGAGAGATTCGGCAGAAACAACCTCGCCTTGCACCTTCGGCACTCACTTAAGAGATTCTCCAGAGCCCCATCCACCTTCTGTCCGTTTGTTCAGAAAGCTTCAACGGTATGGTGGGATTATAGTACACAAATCCACGTTTGTCAACGCAATTTAAGCAAAAAATCAAATTTTTTTAAGTTCGGCCACCTCCAATGGTCGAAACAGCCTGCCAAGTAAGTGGTCCAACAATTCCGTCCACAGCAAGATTGTTTTCTTGCTGAAAGGCACGTACGGCACTAAGCGTGTTTGCGCCAAACACTCCGTCAATGGTTCCCAACGGGTACAGCTTGCTGGTCAGCTTGCTTTGCAAATACTTTACGTATACGCCACGGCTTGCCCTTCTAAGCGTGGGGTAGGGTGGTGCAAACAAAAGGGTTTTCCAGCTTTGAGGTCCAACAATTCCGTCTACGGCAAGGCCGTTTTGTTGCTGAAATTGTTGCACCTTTGCCTGCGTGTCTGCGCCAAATATGCCGTCTATATCCAATGGATAGCCGTAGTTTACAAGCAAAAATTGCAGCAGCATCACAAAGCTGCCCCTGTCGCCACGGCGAATGGTTGGGTAGTTGGCAAGGCTGCGTGCAACGTAGGGCACTCCAAGGTAGTTGCACACGCCAATGCAGGTTTCCTCGGCAACCTCGGTTTGAAAATCCCAATCCAGCATCAGCTTTGCCTCTTGTAGGTTGGTCATAAACCCTGCCTCTACAAGGGTGGACGGGCAGTTGACGCTACTAAGCACACCAATATCAAGCGTGCCCACGCCGTTGCCTCGTTGCGCCGTGCCCTGCAAAAGCCTTTCGTACACTTCCTCGGACAGCTCCCTGCTTTCCGTTGTCCGTCGGTTTCGAGGAGAGTAGTAGGTGGCAACGCCCCTTGCCGAGTTGAAGCTGTTTCCCGTGCCAAATGCGTTGTAGGCAAAGGTTACAAGCAGGGTAAGCCCTTGTCTGTTTACCCTTGCCACACGTGTAGAAACGGAAGTGTCGGTCAACTCCGGCTTGACATCAAACACTCTAAAGCCGTTGCGCAAAAGAGCCTCAATAAATTTGTTTTTGGTGGGACGGTTAAACTCGTTTTCGTATATTTGACGGTTTAGGTAGGGCATCACGGGCGTGCGCTTTCCTGCAGTAGGCGGATTTTGCCCATGCTCGTCGTTTGCCCCTATGTAGTATTGTAAGTTAGACAAGCCAAAACTCCTTTTTTTATGTAGTATATGCAAATAGCAAATGCGGTGTTACAAAAAAGTTTTGTAGCAAAAAGCAGATAAGGGTATTGACATTTTTTTCGGGGGGGGTATAATATAAATACCCAATAGTATTATTTATTAAAGGAAGTATTACATATGAAAAAACGCCTAATAGCTATTTTTATATCAATGGTTTTGACTCTATGTCTATTGGTTTTTGCGCTTGTCGGTTGCGACAACACCCACGGGGATGATTGTGATTGTCCATTTTGTACAAAGCAACAGTCCGGCACCGAAGGGCTAATATATACGCTTTCCAAAGACGGAAATTCTTACGAAATTTCCAGATATCTAGGCTCTGCCACCAACGTAACAGTCCCAAACACCTATGAAGGCAAACCTGTCACGGCAATTGGATTAAGCGCTTTCGCTAGGAAACCAATTGCAATGGTAACACTTCCAAGCAGCTTAACAACCATTTCCGACTGGGCCTTTGACAATTGTGAAGAACTAACCAGCATTGTAATTCCAGAAGGTGTAAAGTCCATTGGATACAGGGCGTTTTACTATTGCACAAGCCTAACCAGCGTAGTTATTCCTGCCAGCGTAACAGATATTGCTGGAGGCGCATTTGAATATTGTGAAAGTCTAACAAGTATAGTGTTGCCAAACAGTGTAACACGCATTAACGAAAGAACCTTTGTTGGCTGTATCAGTTTGTCTAGCGTACTGATGGGTAGCAACGTAGATCGTATTGACAACCATGCTTTTTGGGCTTGCTCCAGTTTGACAAGCTTTGTTGTTCCCGACAGTGTCACGGTTATTGGGGTCAACGCTTTTCAAAACGGTCAAAACTAGCAAGCGTAGTAATAGGTAGTGGCGTCGAAATAATCGGAGCTGACGCTTTTGATAATTGCCCCATCTTGACCATCTACTGCAAGACAAGTAGCGAAAAACCAGACTGGAGAACAGGTTGGAATTCGGCAGAGCGTCCAGTCTACTGGGCTGGGCAATGGAGCCTTGATCCCAACGGCAACCCCGTACCAAACAATTAAATAAAGAAAAAAAAGGACAGCCAACTGCGGTGTTACAAACAAAAGTGTTGCAATTTTTGTAGCGAAGTGATATAATTACCGAAAGTATGACTAATTTGCTTTATTGGAGAGTGTAAACATGAAAAATCGCAAGATTGTCTGTTTTTTGCTGGTGCTAATTTTGCTTGTAGCAGCCGTGTTAGCTACAGGCTGTGCCAAGATTGGTGGCGACGGTGTTGTATATGAATTAAACTACAATAAAGACAAAAAAAGAGTTTTTGCCAAAGTTGTCGATTACAAGGGCAACGGTGAGCATGTTACCATTGCAAAGCGCTATTGTGGCTTTCCTGTAACAAGCATTTCCCGAAGTGCTTTTTACAAAAATGAAAATATTAGAAGTGTAACCATTCCAGAAACAGTCGTGTATATTGCAGAGGACGCATTTGGATTTTGCACAAAATTGACTAGCGTTACTATTCCCAAAAGTGTAGAGAGCATTGACTATCTTGCTTTTGTAGGGTGTCATCACTTAGTAGAAATCGTAAATTATTCGCAATATGCCAACATTGCTATACCCGATACGGTAATAGCTTTTTACAATCGTCAGCCATTTTATGGGACAAAACTAACAAATGACAACGATTACATTATCTACAACGACGGCGAAGACAAAATTTTGGTGGGATACTTTGGCGAAGATAAGGAAATAATCGTACCTAGCTACGTTACCAAGATTAATGCCGCGGCTTTTTATCAGTGCAAGGATATTAAAAGCGTTGTTTTGCCTAGCGGATTAAAAAGCATTGGCGCGCGAGCCTTTCAATATTGCGAAAGCTTGCAATCAATAGTTATTCCTCAAAGCGCCACCATGGGAGCAGACGTGTTTTACGGCAGTTCTAATTTAAACATTTATTGTGAAGCAAGCAGCCAACCTGACAATTGGGATGTTTTTTGGAATGGTGTGCTCAACGATTCAAGACCAACCTATTGGGCAGGCGAGTGGCACTACGACACCAACGGCAATCCTGTGCCAAACAACTAAAATAGCACAAAAACAGGGACAACCAACTGCGGTTGTCCCTGTTTGTATGTAAAAGTTTAGATTTCAAATTTTTTCAAAGTTTTGCTTACAAGGTTGTCTTGGTCGTATTGACAATCGTAGTATTGGTTGGGCAGTTGTGGTGTGTACTCGGTCACTCTGCCGTGCTTTTTGCCCTTGCACCAATTTCCTTCGTAAACAACGCCTCCGGCATCAACGTACTTGGCTTGTCCGTGCAAATTCCACCCATCAACAAAGGTTCCTTCCATGTAGGATTTGTCTGTGTAAATAAGCTTGCCTGTAAAGGTTTTGTCGTCGCTGTTGACTGCACCTTCAAAGGTTATGCCATTGGTCCAAGCAATCTTGCACTCCCCGTGCCATTCGCCATTTTTCCAAAAGCCTTGGTAAACGTCCTTGCTGGCGTAGGTCATTGTGCCGTAGCCACAAAGCTGGTCGTCTTTCCACTCGCCAACGTAGTAGGCTCCGTCGTCAAAAAAGGCTTCGCCCCAAACTTCACGCTTGCCATCAATTACTGCGCCAACAAAGCGGCAGTTGCCTTTGGTAAGTGTTTCTACGGCATGGGTGCAACTTGTTTTTGAGCAAAACACTCTTTTTTGCACGCATCCGTCAGCGTAAGTTGCAATACCAATTGCAATGTGTGGGCAGTCTGGCCTTGTTTCACATTCAAAGACGTCTCCGTTGGGGTAGTAGTACGTTCCTTTGCCGTGTTTGTTGTCGTCTTTCCACTCGCCCTCGTACTTGCGTCCGTCGGCCCAGTAGTACGTTCCTTTGCCGTGCCTTTTGTTCTTTGCATATTCCCCTTCGTACCTTTCGCCATCTGTCCAGTAAAACGTACCGTTTCCGTGTCTAAGGTTGTCCTTAAACTCACCCACGTATTTGTTTCCACTATGGAAGTGTATCGTGCCGAAGCCTGCTATATGGCCGTTCTTAAACTCGCCCTCGTACTTGCGTCCGTCGGCCCAGTAGTACGTTCCTTTGCCGTGTTTTTTGTCGTCTTTCCACTCGCCCTCGTATTTGTCGCCATTTGCGTAGTAGAACGTTCCTTTGCCATGTTTGTTGTCGTCTTTCCACTCGCCAACGTATTTGTCTCCGTTAGTGAGGTAGAGCGTCCCTTTGCCACAAAACATATTGCTGGAAAAAGCTCCCTCGTATTTGTCGCCATTTGCGTAGTAGAACGTGCCTTGGCCGTGAGGAAAATCGTTTGCAAAGTCCCCTTCGTACTTGTTGCCATTTTCGTAGAATATAGTCCCCTTGCCGTGATGTTGGTCGTTTTGCCACTCCCCTTCGTATCGGCCGCCCTTAGGCGTAGTATAAATGCCTTTGCCGTGCATTTTGTCGTCTTTCCATTCACCAACGTATTTGTATCCGTCAGTGAAGCAAAACGTGCCATAGCCATTTCTGTAGCCATTTCTCCACTCGCCTTCGTACTTTCGCCACCAACGTGGTAGAAAGTACCATTGCCGTGTTTTTTGCTGTCTTTCCATTCACCAACGTATTTATCTCCGTTAGCGTAGTAGAACGTCCCTTTGCCACAAAACTTATTGCCGGAAAAAGAGCCCTCGTACTTGCCTCCGTCAGCGAAGTAGAAAGTGCCTATGCCGTGCCTGTTGCCAACCAGCCATGTGCCTACGTATTTGTCTCCGTTAGAGTAGTGGTACGTGCCGACACCACTTTGGTAGCCGTTTTGCCACTCGCCTTCGTATTTGTCGCCTATGTTCCAGTAGAAAGTGCCTTTGCCGTGCCTTTTGCCGTTTTTGAAATCTCCAACGTAGTAGCCGTTGTCGTATACCTTTTTCATGTACTACTTCCCCCTTTTTTTGTTGGCAGCTTTGCCGTATTTGGATGGTTTTGCCGTTTGCGTTGGACGCTTTGCCGTGTTTGCCATTGGCGTAACCAAGCAATTTTTGCCGTAGCCCACAAGGTCTCGCCGTCCTGCCTTGATTAGGGCATTTACAACCAACGCCTTGTTTTCCGGACGGAAGTATTGCAGCAGTGCTCGTTGCTCGGCTTTTTCTTCCCTTGATTTTGGCACAAACACAGGCTTTAGTGTGTATGGGTCCAATCCCGTGTAAAACATGCAGGTAGATACCGTGCCCGGGGTGGGGTAAAAGTCCTGCACTTGCTCGGGATGCAATTTTTCCTTTTTCAAAAACAATGCAAGCTCGATGGCGTCCTTTGGCGTGCTGCCTGGGTGCGACGACATCAGGTAAGGCACCAAAAATTGCTTTTTGTCTGCCTTTTCGGTAAGCTGGTAAAAGCGAGTCTTAAACTTTTCGTAAACCTCTATTGGTGGCTTGCCCATATGCTTTAATACGTTTGCCGAGCAATGCTCGGGCGCAACCTTAAGCTGTCCACTGACGTGGTTTTTGACAAGCTCGTAAAAAAAGGTTTCGTCCTTGTCGGCAACAAGCAAGTCAAATCGTATGCCGCTACGCACAAACACCTTTTTTACCTTGGGTAGTGCCGAAATCTTTTTTAGCAGTTGCAGGTAATCGCTGTGGCTTGGTTTGATTGCAGGGCACATTGTGGGCGCAAGGCACTTTTTGTCGGCGCAAACGCCACGCTTAAGTTGGGCTTGACAGCTTGGCTCACGGAAGTTTGCCGTAGGCCCACCAACGTCGTGTATGTATCCCTTGAAGTCGGGCAGTTGAGTGATTTTTTTGGCTTCGTCCACCACCGATTGATGACTTCGGCAGGATATGGTGCGACCTTGATGGTAGGCAAGCGCACAAAAGTTGCATGCGCCGTAGCAGCCACGGTTGTGGATGATGCTAAACTTAACTTCTTCTATTGCAGGCACTCCACCAACAGCCTCGTAGCTGGGGTGGTAGTTGCGCTCGTAGGGCAATCCGTACACCTCGTCCATTTCGGCAGTAGTAAGTGGTGGCATAGGTGGGTTTTGCACAACAATCACCTTGCCGTGTCGTTGAATAACCGTCTTGCCACGCACAGCGTCGTGTTCGTCCTGTTGGATTTTGCACGCCTTGGCGTACTTAACCTTGCCGTCAGTCGTGTTTTGGCTTACCTCCTCGTAGCTGGGGCACTCCTTTACGGAGGTTGCCACGTACTGGCTTGTAGGCACAAGGTAGCACGTCCCCCGTACGTTGGTGACGTCACGCAAACGCTCGCCGTTGTGTAGCCTGTGGGCAATTTCTACCACGTGCTTTTCGCCCATGCCGTACATCAATAGGTCGGCTTTGGAGGATACAAGCAGGCTGGGCATCACCTTGTCTGCCCAGTAGTCGTAGTGGGCAAACCGACGCAAGGATGCCTCTACGCCACCTATGGCAATATCTACGTCGCCAAACAAACGGCGCAGGTTGTGGCAGTACACCGTCACGGCTCTGTCGGGACGCAAGCCTGCCTTGCCACCGGGGGTGTAGGCGTCCTCGCTACGCTTCTTTTTTGCTGCCGTGTAGTGCGCCACCATCGAGTCAATGTTGCCTCCGTTTACCAAAAAGGCAAGTCGTGGCTTGCCAAAGCGAGTGTAGTCGGCATCACTTTGTGGTTGCGAAACTATCGCCACCTTGTAGCCAACGCTTTGTAGCACTCGGGAAACAATTGCCGTGCCAAAGGACGGGTGGTCGACGTATGCGTCCCCCGTTACAATTACAAAGTCGGGCGTATCCCAGCCCAATGCAACAACTTCTTCTTTGGTGATAGGTAAAAATGCCATTTTGCGTTTCTCCAACTACACGGCAAAGCCGTATTTGAGCCTATTATATCACTTTTTTTGCTTCTTGTAAACAACAACTTGGCTTTTGGACTTGAAACAGCCGTCGCTTTGTGGTATAATTGTTTCACAAAAAAGCAAAAAACCATATTGTAAATATGGTAAAGGATAGTTTTTATGTACGATATCGTAGCAATAGGCTTGCTGATACCCTTTGTAGGCACGGTGTTAGGCTCGTCTATGGTGTATTTGCTAAAAGATAAAATCAACCCCAAGGTGCAAAAGCTGTTGTTTGGCTTTGCGTCGGGCGTAATGGTTGCTGCCTCCGTGTGGTCACTACTTATACCTTCTATGGAAATGAGCGTAGAGCAGGGTGGCAACGGCTGGCTACCTGCAGGCTTGGGCTTTTTGCTGGGCGTAGGCTTTTTGCTTGTGCTGGACAAGGTTGTCCCTCACGAGCACGCCTTGGATAGCAAGCACGAGGGCCCCAAAAGCAAGGCAAGCAAGCGCACAATGCTGACGCTTGCCGTCACCATCCACAACATACCGGAGGGCATGGCAGTAGGCGTAGTGCTGGCAGGCGCATTGGCAGGGCAAACAACCATCACAACAATGGGGGTATTGGCATTGGCAATTGGTATTGCCTTGCAAAACTTTCCCGAAGGCGCAATAATTTCGCTTCCGCTCAAGACGGCAGGCAACAGCAAGCACAAGGCGTTTTTGTCGGGCGTGCTAAGTGGCGTGGTGGAGCCCATCGCAGGGCTTGTCACCGTGCTTTTGGCAAGCTTTGTAACACCCATTTTGCCCTACGTGTTGTCCTTTGCTGCAGGCGCAATGATCTACGTAGTGGTGGAGGAGCTTATCCCCGACTCGCAGGACGGACAGCACAGCGACTGGGGCACGATAGGCGTAGCCCTTGGCTTTGTGCTTATGATGGTGTTAGACGTAGCTTTGGGCTAACAGTAGGAGAAAAACAATGTACAACGAATTGCTTAAACTAAAAAACAACAACAAACTTTGCGCAATTTACAAAAATGCCGAAAAACCCGACAACTTTATTGTGGGTTACGTTGTGGCAGTAGATAAAGATTTTTATGCGTTTAAGGCAGTAGATTCCAACGGCAACAGCGATGGCTTGTATTGCCTACAAGTTTGTGAAGTAATCAAGATAGAAACGGACAGTAAGTACCTAAAAAAGATGCAAAAGTTGCATCAAGAATTGCCTTGCTTTGACGTTGATTTTGGCAATGATGTATTGAAAGCAGTTATCAACTTTGTTACGGATAGCCATCAACTTTGTTACGTTGGCTTGTTTGACCAACACGTTAGTTGTGGATATGTTACAGCACAACAAGACGACAAGTTGTATATGGATTTAGTAGATGACGAGTATGGCGATGACGACGGCAAGTGCGTGGTATATACAAGCGACGTTGCTTTTGTGGAAGTATCGTCGGTAGAACTTAAAACGTTGGCAAAGCTTAGGTGAAACACGTTTGTAAAGGAAAATTTCATGAAAATAGAGTCTATCAGATGCGAAATTCTA
The DNA here is from genome assembly GCA_017500905.1 of Clostridia bacterium. Lineage (GTDB taxonomy): Bacteria > Bacillota > Clostridia > Christensenellales > CAG-314 > RGIG5495. The sequence goes on along the minus strand of JAFVXX010000101.1, from coordinate 738 downwards.
GGTATGGTTGTGATCAGTATTTTTTGTGCAACCGGAATTGTCTTGGCGTTTACCCTGCCAGACGTGGAGAAGTGGCCCTTGTTATTTTTATTTGTGACAGTAGGCTGCGCAACTTGGGGATACGCTATTCGCAACAACACCTGCAACGTTGTGTGCGTTGACCAAAAGGGAATAAAAAGCAAAAAGGGCTTTTACTCTTGGGAGCAAGCAGTGCTAACAGTTGCAATAGTTCGTCAAAACAGGGGCCGGGTTTACAGAGTGCACTTTGCCGACAAGGCATTGCTTACTGAGGACGAGCAATCCACAGCAAAACACATGGGCATGTATATCAACCTAACCAACAAGAGACTTGCGTACTTGCTGGGCTTTTACAACAAACAAGTTGTATTTGTAGGGGAAAAGCTTAAAAAGTGGGATAGGGGGCTTTGGCAACGAAAGATTGATTTTTTGATAGACCAACACAACAGCAAATACTAATATTCCAATTAGCAAAAAGCCGACAACAAAACTAATGTCGGCTTTTACTTGCAAACACTTGCAATTTTGCACAAGGTGTAGTATACTAACAAGGCAACCAAATACGGAGGAATATCGAAGCGGTCACAACGAGGCGGTCTTGAAAACTTCCTTCGTCTGTTTATGTAATTTCTTGAAAACCCTTGATTTTATTGGGTTTTTCGCATCATCGGATGCACTTTGCGAGAAGCGTTTCTCGCAGTTTTCTCGCAATTTTCCTTG
>JAFVXX010000100.1 GCA_017500905.1 Clostridia bacterium | reverse complement strand
GGGCAGCTGCTTCATGCAAAGCAAATTGTTTTTTGCCACCCAACTACAGGGGAGGAGATGACCTTTTTTGCCCCAATCCCCAGCCATTTTCAACGTGTTTTGGATGTTCTTGAAAGGGAAAAGGTGGATTAAATTGCCCTTTGCCACAGACAAATATCCACAAAAGTTGCATATTTAAGCACTTTTTTGAAAAAGCGTATTGAATGATAATGCAAATTGTTGTATAATATAAAAAAACGTTTGCTTTTGCAAACAAAGGAGGAAGTATGAACCTAAAACAAATCAAACGTACAAAAGCACTTGCTACACTCAACTGGGTGTTTGTAATCTTTATGGTGGTGGCAAACGTACTTGCCCTAATCGTAACACAATCGGTAAACAACAAAATCAATGCAAATCCCGGTAGCTTCCCCGAAAACTTTTCGATGGAGTTTGGCCTAACGATGACGTTGTTTTTGGTGTATTCATGGTTTTTTCAAGGTGCCTATGCATTGGCAGCCATTGCCCTTGCAGTAGTCAAAAATTTGTCTGTCAAAAAGCAAAAAATTTGCATTGCCGACAAGGTGATTAGCTGCTTGACAGTCTTGCTGTTTGTTGCTCCTTGCTACTTTGGCATTGGTCAGCTTGCAGTAATATTTAAGGCTATGTCATGTGGCGTTGGCTTTGGATTTATTCCTTACGTAGTGTCGCTATTTTTACAGCTTGCAGTCGTGGTGCTAAACGTAGTGCACGCATTTGCAACCAAAGCAAAGTCAACCGAGGTTGTCCTTGAGGCGTAATTGCTTTGATATCAACTAAATTACCAACAAAAAAAGGCCTACTGCGTTGCAGTAGGCCTTGCTTTGTTGTCAAACATATTACTCGGAAGCTTTTTCCGTTGCTTCGGTAGGCTCTTCCAGCTGCTTTTTGACGTAGGTGGATAGATTTGTTGCCGTGTTGATGGAGCCAATACCCACGCAGGTAAACAGCGTGCCAAAGCCAACTGCCACCCAGTACCACGCAACGTCAAGGGATAGAGGTGTGTTTTTTACCACAAGTCCAACAAAGCCAACAAGTAGCAAAATTGTGCCAAGCGCCATCATCACCACGCCAAAGTTTTTCACCATTTTTTTGCAATCGGCAGTTTTTGCAGTATCAAAGTTGCCTTCCTTGTTTTTACAAAGTGGCAAAAGCATATTAAAAATCAATTTTTTGTCAGATTTGTTTTTCATACGTACTATTGTAGCACAACTATTAGCAAATTTCAACACAAATTGACAACTATGCAAAAAATCTTGCTTTTGCACAAAAAAAATTGCATTTTTTTGTGTTGACAATGGGACAAAATGTGGTATAATCTTAGTATCAAATAAGCAAATCAAACGGAGGTTTATTTACTATGGAACTTAAAGGTAGCAGAACCGAGCAAAACTTGATGGCTGCATTTTCAGGCGAAAGCCAAGCACGCAATAAGTACGATTACTATGCATCTCAAGCAAAAAAGGACGGTTACGAGCAAATTGCAGCAATTTTTGCAGAAACTGCACTAAACGAAAAGGAACACGCAAAGCTGTGGTTTAAGCACTTCCACGGCATTGGTGGCACGTTGCAAAACTTGTTGGATGCTGCAGCCGGCGAAAACTACGAATGGACCGAAATGTACAAGGAGTTTGCCGAAGTTGCCGAGGAAGAAGGCTTCAAGGCAATTGCAAAGCAATTCCGTGGCGTAGCAGCAATCGAAAAGCACCACGAGGAGCGTTACCGCAAGCTTGCAGACAGCGTACAAAACGGCACGGTTTACTCTGCATTGGAAGAAACAGCTTGGATTTGCCGCAACTGTGGTCACATCCACGTAGGCAAGGAAGCACCAAAGGCTTGCCCTGTTTGTGCTCATGCTCAAGCATATTTCGAAATCAACAAAGAAAACTACTAAGCCTATTAGTACAAACCAAAAGGACGCAAAGCTTGCGTCCTTTTTTTGTTGCAAAAATAGCTAACTAAAAAATTTAAGAATTAAGTTTTACAACAGGCTCGCCACTCGGTTGGCAGATTTTCCATTAG
>JAFVXX010000009.1 GCA_017500905.1 Clostridia bacterium | reverse complement strand
TGAAAACGGCAAGCTGGCAGTAGGCAAGTACGTTTCGTCCTTTGTAGGCTTTTTCCCTGCGTCTGCACCAAAATACCTGTGCTTAGTGATTGTAGACGAGCCTGTTGGACAAAATTACGGCTCGATAGTTGCTGCTCCTTACGCAAGGATGGTGTTTGAGCAAATAATAAATTACAAGGCATTACAGCCATTTGATTGACATATTAATAAACTTTTAGTAGTAAAATATTCCATACAGCTTTGTGTGGAATTTTTTATTAAGGGGAAGGAGTGCATGCAACTATCTCAACTGCTGATGGGGTTAAATTATACGTTGCAGGGCAATGGCGACGTTGAGGTGGAGGCATTGTCGTGCGACACCTCTACGGTAAGGCCCGGGGCAATGTTTTTTTGCCTTAAGGGTGACAATTATGATGGGCATGACTTTTTTAGAAAAGCTTTAGGTGACGGCGCTACCGCTGTAGTATGTCAACATAAGCTTGACACCAAGGCAACTCAAATAGTGGTGGATGACACTCGTGCGTTTATGTCCTTGGTTGCCAAGCGATTTTTTCACAATGCCGTAGACAAGCTCAAGGTGATTTGTGTGGTTGGTACCAATGGCAAAACGTCGACTACGTATTTGCTGGACGCAATATTTAATAAGGCAGGCTACAACACGGGCGTTATTGGCTCTAACGGTGTGTTCATAAACGGCCATCGATATGAAAGCAAGCTTACAACGCCCGACCCTATTGAGCTTAATTACTGGTTCTACCAGATGTATCTAAACAAGGTGCATTTTGTGTTTATGGAGCTGTCTGCGCACGCCATTTACTACAAAAAGATGTTTGGCATTGTAAGTGATTTGACCATATTTACCAATTTTTCGCAGGACCACTTGGATTTCTTTTGTGATATGAAGCACTACGGGCAGACTAAAAAGTCGTGCTTTTGTAAACAATCTACTAAGATTGCCGTAGTAAACAATGATGATGAGCTGGGCAAGGAGATTGCAGCACAAACCAATCTGCCCTTGGTAACCTACGGCTGCAACAAAGCAGACGTTGTTGCTACGGACGTGCAAATCAAGACGGACGGAATTGCTTATTTGCTGGATTTGTACGGCGAAAAGGCCAAGGTTGATTACTCGCTGTGTGGTAAATTTAACGTGTACAACACACTTGCTGCCTCTACCGTTGCAAAGCTGTATGGCATTGGTATTGACAAGATTGTCAAAGGTCTACAGGAGGTTAGCTACATAGAGGGGCGCAACGAAACAATGTTTAGACAGGACGGAATGCGCATTGTTGTGGACTTTGCTCATACGCCTGACGGCATTGTCAACATTTTGTCCTACCTCAAATCTACTTGTCGTGGTAATCTGATAGTGGTGTTTGGCTGTGGTGGCAACAGAGACAAGTTTAAGCGTCCTTTGATGGCAAAGGCTGTATCACAATTTGCAGATTTTGCCGTTGTCACCAACGACAATCCTCGCTTTGAATCGCCAAGCAGCATTGCAAACGACGTGGTGGCAGGGCTAAGCTGCAGCTATAAGGTGGTGCTCAATCGCAGTCAAGCGACTCAGTTTGCTTTGTCTGTAGCAAAAGTGGACGACACGGTTGCAATTTTGGGTAAAGGTGCTGAAAAATACCAAGAAATCAAAGGTCGCAAGTATCCCTATTGCGACGTAGACGTTGTACATAAAATGTTAAACAAACAGGGAGAGCAATGAAACAATATCTTACACCCTTTTTACTTGCCTTTGGGCTGTGTGCAGTGCTTCTTGCATTGCTGCTGCCACTGCTTAAAAGAATAAAGGCTGGACAGGAAATTTTGCAGTACGTAACCGAGCATAGCTCCAAGCAAGGCACACCTACAATGGGCGGGATTGCCTTTATTTTGTCTACTTCCATCGTGGCGTTGTGTTGTTGTGGAGTAGGCACCAAAAGCATTGTCGTTGCAATAGCTGTGTTTGTGGCATATGGCGTAGTAGGCTTTTTGGATGACTTTTTGAAGATTAAGTATAGACACAACATGGGGCTTAGGGCGTATCAAAAGATTGTGGTGCAGTTTGTAATCGCTGTTGTCGTAGCTTTGTTTGTATATGGCGATGCTACAATTGGTGATAAGCTGTACATCCCCTTTGCAAACAAACAAATTGCTGTAGGCAAGGCGATAGTCCCTATAGTAATTTTTATTTATCTTGCATGTACAAACGGGGTCAATTTGACGGACGGATTAGACGGCTTGGCTACAGGTAGTACAATTTGCTACCTTGTAGGAATTTTTGTTCTAATTTTTACTCAAACAAAACAGTTGGATTTGTCTGGTGACACCCTTGCATTGGCTCAGCGACAACAAATGCTGGTTGTGATTGCTTGTGCTGTTGGAAGCTTGTTGGCGTTTTCTTTGTTTAACTGCTTCCCTGCAAAAATTTTTATGGGCGACGTAGGCTCGCTTGCATTGGGTGCGTTGGTTGCTTGTACGGCAATATTTACAAATCTAAGCTTGGTAATACCAATTCTGGGCATTGCGTTTGTAGTATCATGCCTGTCGGTGATTGTACAGGTTGTTTATTTCAAGCTTAGTCACGGCAAGCGAGTGTTTTTGATGGCGCCGTTTCATCACCATCTGCAAAAAAAGGGATTAAGCGAAACACGCATTGGCGCATTGTACTGTGTGGCTACAATTTTGATGGCTGCATTACTGATATGCTTTGGAGGATAGTATGTCTGACATAGTTATTTACGGCGCAGGCAAAACAGGTATGGCATTGAAAAGTCTGTTACAACACAACGACGTAGCAATTTACGATGACGTTCCAAGCAAGTGTAGTGGCGTTGTAGATTGGGAAAAAGTCAAGCTTGTAATTACGTCGCCTGGCATTGCACCTACAAGCAAATTTGTTGCTCAATGTAGGCAACGAGGTGTAAAGGTAGTGGGAGAACTACAATTTTGCTATTGGCTGTGTAACAATCCAATTGTTTCGGTGACGGGCACAAATGGCAAAACGACAGTTACGCAGCTGATTAAGCACATGATGGAGGCTTGCAACAAAAAGTGCTCGCTGCTTGGCAATGGTGGTACGCCCTTTTCACAGAATATAGCCCACCTTGAAGACGACACCATTGTTGTATTGGAGTCAAGCAGCTTTCAGTTGGATGATTGCGTCGATTTTGCGCCCAACGTTTCTGCATTTACAAATCTTGCACCTGATCACTTGGATTATCATCAATCTTACGCAAATTACGTTGAAGCAAAGTGTAACAATTTTGTGCATCAAAAGGACAATCAATGGGCTATATTCAACATGGACGATGCCAATGTTGTTGAGCTTTCGACCAAATGTAAAGCCGGTAAGCTGTACTTTAGTACTATTAAGCCGTGCAACTGCTACTACAAGGATGGCTACGTAATTGTTGATTTTCAAGGCACAATGCAAAAAGTGAAGTTTGAAAGCAGCTATTCGCAACACAACTTGTCCAACGTGCTGTGTGCAGCTTTGTGCGTTGCTGCATTGGGGTTGGACGTCAAGCAAGCACTGCAAAACATTGCTGATTTTAAGTTTGACAAGCATAGACTGCAATTTGTAGCAAGTGTAAATGGAGTAAGATTTGTTGATGACTCAAAGGCGACAAATTTGCATGCAGTTATAAGTGCATTACATAGCATAGAGGGCAAGGCTTGCCTTATTTTGGG
>JAFVXX010000099.1 GCA_017500905.1 Clostridia bacterium | reverse complement strand
TACGAGAGAAAACAGGTCTTTGGGCATATAAACGGCAGGAGCAAGCCCCTGCCCTACGCAATACAAGTTGATCCTGTGACAACAAAAAAAAGGGCAAGCCAAAAGGACTTGCCCGAAAACTTTTTAATTATAGATACTTGCTTACAAATGCAGGAAGGTTTTCCTTTGCACAGGATACCGAAACTACAAAGTCTACGTTGAAATCTTGTGCTACTTTGCCAAGTCCATCGTACACTGCTTGCATATCTGCAAGGTCGCTTTTGACAATCTTTGCAAGGCCGTCGACATAGATTTTTTCGATGTCGTAGTTGGTTGCAAGCATGCCTTTTACAAATGCAACAACTTGCTCTTGAGTGGTGATTTGGTAGGTTGCTGTGTTTACCAAACGAATGTTACGATCTAAGTCGTGCATGCGGCTGTCGTCTTTGTCGATGTAGACAACTACGCCCTTGGCTGTTTGTGCGCTTTGGTTTGCGCCGTCAATCATTTGCTTGGTTTTGCCGGTGCCCTTTTCGCCATAAATTAGAGTTATCATTGTAGTAATCCTCCTTGATGTAGGTTTGATTTGTATTTATTGTATATTACTTTGCAAATAATTTCAATACCTTTTTGAAAATTTGTACTAAAAATTTTTTGCTTAGCCTTGTTGCAATTTGGCAGTTTGGTCGGCAAGGCGCAATGCCTCTACCATTTGCTCGATGTCGCCGTTCATAAAGCTTTCCAGACTGTACAACGTAAGCCCAATGCGATGGTCGGTTACACGGCCTTGTGGAAAGTTGTACGTACGGATGCGTTCGCTACGGTCACCCGTGCCAACTTGCGTTTTTCTGCGCTCGGCGTACTCCTTGTCGGCTTGGGTTTGGTAAAAGTCGTACAGCTTGCTTTTTAGTATCTTAAGCGCCTTTTCTCTGTTTTTAATTTGGCTGCGCTCATCCTGACAGTTGACGACAATGCCCGTTGGTAGGTGAGTCATGCGAATTGCACTTTCCGTCTTGTTGACGTGCTGGCCACCTGCGCCACTTGCACGGTAGGTGTCAATTTTGACGTCCTTGTCCAGTATTTCAATGTCAACGTCCTCGGCCTCGGGCAAAACTGCCACGGTGATGGTGGACGTGTGTATACGGCCTTGCGACTCGGTGTCGGGCACACGTTGTACACGATGGACGCCACTTTCAAACTTAAATTTGCTGTACGCCCCATTGCCAATTACGGTAAAGGAGGCTTCCTTAAGCCCACCAAGCTCGCTTTCGTTTACGTCAATTTCGTCAATCTTCCAGCGATTTTTTTCGGCAAACATGTAGTACATGCGCTTAATTTCGTTGGCAAACAGCGCAGCCTCGTCGCCACCTGCGCCGGCACGAATTTCGATGATTACGTTTTTGTCGTCGTTGGGGTCCTTAGGCAACAAAAGCACCTTTAGCTGCTCTTCCATTTCGGCCTTTTTTTGCTTGCCCTCGACGATGTCTACATGAAGCATCTCAAGCATTTCCTTGTCGGTTTCAATTTGCTCCATTTCTACACTGTCGGCAAGGTTTTTGACTACGGCAAGGTAGGCTTGGTAGCACTCTACCGTTTCTTGCAGGCTGCTGTGCTCCTTTACAAGCTTTTTCCACTTGTTGTTGTCGGCAATTACCTCCGGCTTGGAAATTTCTTCCGTAAGGAAGTTATATCTTGCCACGATTGCGTCTAATTTTTCAAACATTGCTACTTTCTCCAATTACTTTTTGGTTGCAATTACAATACGGTCGTTGCCGCTGTAATCTTTTTTTACTTGGACGTCAACAAAGTTGTCTTGCAACAGCTGTACCACTGCTTTCGCTTGATCAAAGCCAATTTCCAGCACCAACGTGCCACCATCTACAAGGTAGCTTGGCGCTTGGCTTGCAATGATGCGGTAAAAATCCAATCCGTCTGCGCCACCATCCAATGCTGTGTGAGGCTCGTAGTTTTTGACCTTGGCATCCAACGTTGGGATTACTGCCGTTGCAATATATGGTGGGTTGGAAACAATTACGTCAAACTTGCCCACAACCTTGCTAAACATGTCGCCGCACAATATGCTTGGCGAAAGTCCAAGATTTTTGGCGTTTTGCTTTGCCACCTTGACAGCATTGGGGGACAAATCGGTCAACACCACGTTTGCGCCCGTTTCTGCCTTGATGGTAAGCCCGATTGCGCCACTGCCACAGCACAAATCCAGCACACGGCTGTCTTTGGTTGTGCGCAAAATTGCTTGCTCGCAAACAAGCTCGGTTTCCATACGAGGAACAAGCGTCCACTTGTTTACTTCAAACTCTCTGCCGTAAAAGTTGGTGTTGCCCATCACGTATTGCCAAGGCTCACCATTGTTGCAACGCTCAATCATCTTGTAAATGCGGTTTTGCCATCCGTACGAAATTGTCAAGTCGTCCGTAAGCTTGCTGCGTGAGCTTAGCTTAAGCGCATGGCAAAGCATCCAATCCAGGTCTGCCTCTTCCATTACCGACAGGTCGCAAAGTGCCTTTGCCTTGGGCTTAAACTCGGCAAGCGTGCTTGGACCGGGGAAATGCTCCTCGGGCATGGAAAGGTCGGCATCCATTTGCAAAACCTTTTGAAATGCAGCGATGGCAACCTCGCACATTTGGTCGTCCGGCTCTCGTGTGGTAAGCTTTTGAAATTGCTTGCCCAGCCACTTTAGTGGACGGAACAAAACAAAGTTGCTTTTTGCAAGTAGCATAAGCATTTCGTAGCTGACTGCAGCCGTAAGCGGAAGCATTGCAACCTTGATTAGTGTCCTAAACCACGTTTTGTCAATGAGCGCAATTTGCGCTGCGTGAAAAATTGCCTCTACTGCAACCATCAAAAGCACCGACAGCACCACAACAAACACCAAAAAGCTGGTGCCACAACGGTCGTGGTAGCGACTGCACTTTTGTACGTTTTGTACCGTCAGGGGAAGCTCGGCTTCGTAGCAAGCAATTGTTTTGTGCTCAGCGCCGTGGTACATGTACACACGCTTAATTTCCTTCATGCCGGTGATGCTTGTCATGTAGCCCACAAGCACTGCCAGCTTGACTACGCCCTCGATGATGGAGCGCACCCACTTGACGTCGGTGATGTTGAATGCCTTCATTATCCACGTGGTTAGCTGAGTTGGCAAAAAGATAAACAACGCCAACGCCAACACAATGCCAAACAGCATGGATATTGCCATCATACCACCAAGGCTGTCACCCTCGTCCATTTCGTCCTCCACAAACACTTCGGCCGACTTAGCGATGGTTTTCATTCCACCTGTAAGCGACGAAACCAAGTTGGCTACGCCACGTACAAAAGGAACCTTGGCATACCAAGGCTTTTTAGTGCGAAGTCTTGTGCTTTCTACTAGTATGTTGCCGTTTTCGTCACGTACTGCAAGCGCTTGACAGGTTGCGCCACGCATCATTACGCCTTCTAAAACGGCTTGTCCGCCTATTTTTGTTTTCATATTGCTCCTTAAGTATGTTTTTTGCAAAGCAAAAAAGATGTTGTATATTTTATTGTACCAAAAAATGCGCCGTCTTTCAACTGCTTTTGTAAAAATTTTGACATCTTTTTGTAAAAAGGGAAGAAAGCTTTCGTTTTGCCAAATTTTTTGTTGTCTTGGCGAATTAGACGGCTAATGCTCGCCCCTACGATTGTAAAAATTAAGCCGTGTTGGAAGTAAATACTCCCTCCGTCACGCAAGCGTGACACCTCCCTCAGGAGGGAGGCAAGACGGGACGTCGAGGACGTCATCCCCTACGGTGAGAAAACAGGTCTTTGGGCATATAAACGGCAGGAGCAAGCCCCTGCCCTACGCTGTGTAGCGATTTGCGTGGGTTGTCAAGGGGGAAGAAAAAAGGGCAAGGCGACATCGCCTTGCCCAACTAACTTGTTAATTGCAAATTATAAATCCGTATAACCTGCTGTACTATGTCGTCTAACATCGCGTATTGGGCATTCGACACACAAATTTACTATCGAACGATTTTTTACGGAATGATATACCCATATAGCCTTGTTTTCAAATACTGCTTTGTTTAAAATTTGTTCAGCACAGCGTGGTTCGCTTTCGTATTCTAGATCCAACCATGTGTATTTGTCTACAACAAATATCCCATTACGAATACCCCTAATCGCCCAAGTAGTTGCAAGGCAAATGCCCCCAATATCTTCAAATAGCATTTCCTGCTTTTGACAACCTAACGCTGTTTTTACAACAATTTTTTTCGATGCCACGTCAAAACGAGTTGTTTTAATTAGGGCAAATGCAATTAGGACAAGTACTACGTGGATAATAGAACTTATTTTCATCATTTTGTAGCACCACTCGTCTTCAACCGTATCTTCAAACTTTGCTAAAAGAAGCGCAAAGGCAATCCAAAACAACCATGAAAACGCAAGTACCCACAAAAGTTCCGTTCTTTCCACAATGGTGTTTTTTTTAGACTTTTTCATAAACTACTTATCTCCCAAATTTTTTAATACATCAAATATAAATTCAAAAACACCAGAAAGGATATTTCCTAAAGAAGAACCTGTTATGGTTTGAATTATCGTCGACATTTCGGCCATACTCCAAAAGAAAACGGCCACGGTATTGTTGAAGGCGCCAATAAATGCCTTTTCTAATATCGCATTAGCGTCCTTGATTTCACCGTGTTTTCTTTTTTGGTAAGTAATTTCTCCTAATGCATTTCCAATAAATCCGCTTGTAGCAGCTGTAATACCAGCCATTATTGAAGCCTCAGTAGTTGTTAGCACCGATGATATCAAGACCGTTCCCGTTGCAGCTGCGGCAAGATATAAACCAGCAACTGCAGCACCTGCACCCATAATTGCTCCAGAAACAATACCACTTATAACAGCGGCAGTTACGTCCTCCCCGTTCGCTTTAGCCTTTACAACACCAACGCCTGCACCAACAATACCACCCACAACTGCTCCTACGACTAACGCAATTATAATTGCTGTTGCACTGTGTCCAGAAGGATCGACATACTTGATTGGATTACTGTAACAATAAGCATATAGGTTTAGGCCATTTATATTTTTGGGATCAAGGTGATCAATGGTATCAGCATTGATGAATCTACCTGTATTGCTATCATAATAGCGAGATTGTAGATAGTATAAGCCAAGGTCGGTATCGTAGAAATAGCCTCTGTAACGGAATGGATTTACGTTTGCCCAGGCATATTGGTCGGAAATAGCTTCCCCATATTGGTCAGTAACTGTATGGTTGCCCCAAGAATCATACGCATAATGAGCAACATGCGTTGTACCACAGTAAAGGTCGGTTACGTCGCCAAAGAAATTCTTTACAAAGTAGTAATATTTACCATCGGCGACAAAGCCTGTAACACCTGTACCATCGTAGGTAAACACCATATTTGCCGTACTGCCAGAAGCATACTGCGTTGCAATTTGAATGATGTTTCCGTTGGAATCGTAGTAGTACTTGTGTGTTGCATTACCTACTTGCTTGCTTGCACGAAGGCCATTTGCATAGTAGGTCATGTTGACAACTGTACCATCGGCAAGCGTTGCTTTTGTCAACAACCTGCCACGTTGCCACTCAAATGTGTTGCCTTTGTATGTAAGCGGGTTGCCTGCTTGGTCGTAGGTTTATTATACACCCGTGGACGTTGGTTGTCAAGGGGGAAGAAAAAAGGGCAAGGCGTTGTCGCCTTGCCCCTCCCCAAAATATGTTTTTTAACCAATTTTACATTTTATTATATTTTTGATTATGTTCTTCTATCAATTTTGTTACTCGAGGGTATAATGTTGCCTGCAAAATCTCAATGGGTTTAT
>JAFVXX010000008.1 GCA_017500905.1 Clostridia bacterium | reverse complement strand
TTTACTGTGTGTTTGATGGTTGTTGTTTTTGCCTTATTTACGCCTCAATGTGCGCTTGCATCCAGCGTTGAGGATGAGCTTAATCAAACAATCAACGGGCAAATTGACAAAATTGATTTTAGTGACGTTTCTCAATTTGAGGACGGAACCTTTGTAGAGGATATTGTACAAAAAATCAAACAAATATTGTCAGGAGACTTTGACGATGCGTCAACCTTTGTTAAGTTTGCCTTCAATGTGCTATTTAGCAATTTCTCCAAGTCTATCCCAACATTATTGAGTGTTTTTGCAATAATTTTGCTGTGCAGTCTGCTTACTACCAACAATGCATTTGTGTCCCAAGGCAATCAAAAGGTAATTTACGCTGTTGGATTTGTATTTGTATGCGTGCTGATTTTTGCCGATTTGGGCAAAATGTACAACCAGGTGTATTCTACAATAGGCAAGCTGTCGCAGCTTGTGGATACATCCATGCCCATAATGCTGTCCTTGATGATTGCAACAGGCAACAAGGTAAGCGCAAAGGTGTATCAGCCTATGGTTGCATTACTTTCTGGCACGATAATTAAAGGGATTTCTCAGGTTATTTTGCCTCTTGCTACATTCAGCCTGGCATTTACCATCATTAGCAATCTATCTGACAATGTAAAAATTGGTAAATTGACAGGTTTCGTAAACAATACGTCAAGCTGGCTGCTTGGTATAACCTTTATGCTCTTTAGTGCTTTTATGACTGTTGAGGGTATATCTGCAACCTCGCTGGATGGCGTTTCCATAAGAGCAATGAAGTTTGCAACAAAAAACTATGTACCAATGCTGGGCGGATATCTTTCGGATGGCTTTGACATGATTGTTGCAAGTGCAACGCTTATAAAAAACTCATTTGGGCTTGTGACACTCCTGATGCTGTTTGGGATAGTTCTGTCCCCAATACTAAACGTACTTGCTTACAAGCTTACATTGCAAGCTTTATGCGCCGTATTAGAGCCTGTTTGTGACAAGCGTTACTTGGGATTTTTTTCTTCAATCAACAAAAATTTAACTTTTTTGATAGTCTTGTTGATTGCTGTCAGTTTTATGTTCAGCTTCTTGCTGACGCTTACAATTTATACTGCAAATGGGTGATATATGGCAGGTTGGGTTATGTCTTTGATGGGTATAGCAACAATTACTCTGGTTTGTGACGTAATTTTGCCTCACGGGCAAACTGAAAAGTACGTCAAGACTGTAATTTCGCTGATTATCGTGTGCGCTATAGTTATTCCTTTAACAAAGGTAATGCTAAATTTTGACACTACCGTGCTTGATACCGACAAGAAATTTTCATATCAAACGGACTATCTTGATTACGTAAGAGAAGAAAAGGCACAGGCGTTTTCTGAAGCATGTGACAAAAAATTGTCGGAAAATGGTTTGATAGGCTGCAAAACGAAGGTAAGCCTGGACGAATTTTTTGTTGTGAAAAGCGTTGAAGTTGCTGTGGAAAGGGCGTATTACAACCAAGCTGCAGTTGAAAAAATTGCAAGCTTGGTTACTTCGGTAGTAAAAATTGACAAAGGTGAGGTGAGTTGCGTTGTCAAAAATTGAAAAAGTATTGTCAAAGCTTAAGAGTACTAATGTATATGCAATTGTTGGGGTTGCCTTGCTGGCTGTGCTTGCCGTATCCTTGCTTATAAATCAAAAGTCATCAAATGCGACAAAATTTGATAAGCAATCTTCGGCAATTAGCGAATACAATTTGCAACTTGAAAATAAACTTAGTAGTGTGATTTCCTCTTTGAAGGGCGTAGGC
>JAFVXX010000098.1 GCA_017500905.1 Clostridia bacterium | reverse complement strand
TTTTTCGAGATAGTAAATTAGTTGTTTCAAGTCATGTCCATCAACAATGCCGACGTACTTAATATCAAAACTGTCAAAAAAGCTATCCTTAATTACAAGACGCTTAATTCCTCCCTTTATACAACGCAAAAGCTTGTAAATAGGCTTGCCAATGATGGGAGTTTTGTTTAGATTACGCTTAAGTCTTTCTTTACGCTTGGCATATCTACCAACACGCATTTTGGACAAATTTTTAGGCAACGAACCAACGTTTTTGCCAATCGACATGCCATTGTCATTTAGTACAATCAGCATTTTTTTGTCTTTTGCATTGTTAAGAGCCTCGTAGGCTTCGCCGTTTGTAAGGGCACCATCGCCCAAAACAGCTACAACGTTGTAATGCTTGCCGTCCAAATCCCTTGCTGTAGCCAAGCCAATTGCCGAGGATATGGATGTGCCTGCGTGTCCCGATACAACCGTGTCAAAGCTGCTTTCAGCAGGATCACAAAAGCCACTTACACCATCCTTTTTGCGCAAATGTTCAAGCTGACGGCCCGTCAAAAGCTTGTGCACGTAGCTTTGATGTCCAACGTCCCAAACAAATTTGTCGTCAATATCAAAAACGTAGTGGAGAGCAACAGTCAACTCCACTACACCAAGATTGCTTGCCAAATGCCCACCGGTGCTTGTAACGGTAGCAACTAAATGCTCCCTAATTTCTTGACACAAAGTGGTCAATTGCTTGATATCAAGTTTTTTTAGGTCACTTGGACCACAAATTTGTTCCAACATTAAAATTAGCCTTTTTTATTAAACAAACACAGCACTTTAGCCGTGGCAAAAACAATCTTGTTTGCATTTTTTACGGCATAGCCCTTGCCGACAGCCTTTAAAGAAATCGTCAGGGTAGAAATTACCGTATAAACAAGCACCGACAGCCACAAATCCATGGTGCCTGGCGAAAGTGCAGTAGAAAGTATTGCAAGAACTATCGTAGATGCGCAACCACCCGATACGATACCACAAATATCGCCGACAATGTCGTTACAAACGGATGATACAGCGTCAGCCTTTTTTGCCAAGCTTACAGCAGTTTTTGCACCACGCACCTTGCGAGATGCCATTGCCAAAAATGGTTGAATATCACACGACGTTGTCGCCGTGCCAATGATGTCAAAAAACACACCAACCAACACTATGACAACCGTGATTAGTATCGAAATCCACAGCTTAGTGTCAGTCAAAATCAGTTCGCTGCCAAAATTGACAACTGCAGACAGCACAAATGAGATAAGCAGCGCCTTAAGCGGCCACAAATTTCGTTTCTTTTTACGTTTTTCTTTGCTTTTTTTTGGATTTTCTTCGTCAACGGTTTGTAAATGCGCCGTCTCCTCACTATTGCGTTTCATTTATTCTCCTAATGTATAAAAAATATGGTGGTGACAAATCGAATAAACCTTACTGCATAGGTTCAGTAGGATTTCCCACGCAAAAACTCCCCGTCGCCGAAGGAGCAGTTTCCTCTTAGTTTTGCGTAAGCAGCGTCACCACTTGCTTAACTGAATCGCCACTTAGTCAGTACTATAATCTCCGATTTGCCTAAATACAGCCTAGAAGATTTCCTTAACAGAAAGCAATACGCTTAGTTTCTTTTGCAATGCTAATTTCATAAAGCAATCTTGCACCCTGTTGGCCAACAAAGGCGCTTCGTTCTTTACTCCCAAAGCATCACTCAAAACAAGCTACTCTGTACACAGCTTTAATACTTCACCGCATAGCAGGTTTAACCTCAGAGAGTAATCTGTGGTTATCCACAAACCACCCTGTAGAGTCTCCACGAACAGTGGGGAATTAGGTCGTATGCCATTACAACTTACCCACCATTCTTAACTTCCAGCATAAGCCCCCGTTTGGGCAACGAAGGCCAACACAAGAAACTTCATCGATGTGCTCTTTAACGGAATTTTAACCCCGTCCTCTTCGTATCACTTTCTGACTAGAATACTGCACCACCATATATTTTATTAAGTTGAGTGTGATTTAATCACAAATTAAATTATAACATATTGTTTATAAAAATGCAACAATTTTGCAAGTTGATACAAATTACAGGCAATTTTGAAGTGTTTTTGCAAAGTCAACTAATATTTTTGCATCAAAGTCCAGCAATTTTGTCATTTTATAAACGCTTTCAAGCAGTCTGTTGGCAACTTCAATGCTTTCCTTTTTGCCCAATACTGCAACAAACGACTTTTCTTCGGCATCCTGTATGTCATCTACGATTTGGAAAACAATGCCCAAGGCATTGGCAATTTTTTTAAGCAACTCAATTTGGTTGTCAGCCAAGCCTGCGTATAGTGCGGGGCAAACAATAGATGCACTAAACAATGCCGAGGTTTTGCCTGATGCAATTTCGCACAAATCCTCAAGGTTTGTTGGTTTAGTAAACAAATCAAGCGATTGACCTGTAATCATGCCCCTGTAGCCACTACAAGCAAACAAATGACGAACTGACAAAAGGTAGCTCGTATTACACTCGCCACCAAGTGCCACCTCTATTGCACAGTTAAGCAACGTGTCGCCTGCAAGCACTGCTTGCGCCTCTCCAAATTGCTTGTGACAGGATGGCTTGCCACGTCTAAAGTCGTCGTTATCCATACAAGGCAGGTCATCATGCACAAGCGAATAGGTGTGGATCATTTCCAATGCAACTGCAAGTCGTTGGGCGTTGTCGTCCAATACCCCCAATTGCTGTGCGATTTGCAAAAGCAAAATAGGACGAAGACGTTTTCCACCACTAAACAGGCTGTAGCGCATTGCCTCGTACACTTCTTCCCTGCCAAAGGGCAGGTATCTTTCTATCAAGTTTTCTACTAAATTGGTATCAATTTTCATCTGTAAGCTTGTTGACCTTTTGTTGCAAAACGATCAATTTTACTTTGTATTCCTCCAGCTGCCTGATGGTTTCCTCAGCGATTTCCACTCCCTTTTCAAACGCCTTTAGAGCGTCCTCCAAAGCAACCTTGTCGCTGGAAACAATTTCGGCAAGAACATTTAGTTGCTCTATTGATTTTTCTATATTCATAGCTTTTCCTCCACCTTTGCAACCACCTTGCCATCAACAAAGGAAACCTCAATTTGGTCGTTTGGCTGCAAATCATTTGCACTTTTTACTCGCATGTCATCCTTTTGCACAACAGCAAAGCCCTTTGACAAAATTTTTACAGGATTGGATGTATCCAGCAGCATCAGCTTACTTTGCAAGCTGGCAGAGGCATTGTCCAATCGTTTTTCTGCCATATATGACATGGCCTGCAGCTGCATAACTACATTGTTTTTGCGCTTGGTAAGAGTTGCAGTTGCATTGGCACAAAGATTGCTTGTTGCCGCATTGCAGCGCTGATTTGCACCATCAATCCGCCCTTTTATTCGTGTGGCAACGTGCTGAAGCGAAGACAGCAACGCTTGCTTGTGCTTAAGGTAATCAATGGTTACAAATTCGGCGGCCTCACTTGGCGTGAC
>JAFVXX010000097.1 GCA_017500905.1 Clostridia bacterium | reverse complement strand
GCCTTCCTCATCCTCGTGGCTCTGTATGAGAAGTGGACCCTGCCGATCTCCGTGTTCCTCACCGTGCCTATCGCTGTGCTGGGTGCCTATGCCGGCTTGTACTGGTGCAATAAGGGCAACAACCAGCTTGTCGCTTGGCTTTTGGCACACTGTACAAACGTCTTGGAAGGGCTTTTCTTCCAGCATTACGCGCACGGTTGCTTGAAGCTCTTGCTTGACGTATGCTTCGCAAGCTGCGTCTTGATCCCACACAACCTTGGCAAAGCAGCCACTGTCCAACACCTCTTTAAGCTCGTCCATGTTGTGAGCCTCTTTGACGTGGCTGTTACGGAAGGCAAGAGACTTTTGGTACATTTCTTCTTGCACCTTTGTCAAAAGCTCGGTTACGCTTTGAGCAAGGTTGTCAAGTGGCAAGCTAAACTTTTCCAACGTGTCACGACGAGAAACCATCACAACGCCGTTTTCGATGTCACGAGGGCCAAGCTCCAAACGGACGGGAACGCCCTTCATTTCCCATTGGTTAAACTTCCAGCCCGGTGATTGGTCGGTAAAGTCGCCTTGGGCACGGATGCCTGCCTTTTTAAGTAGCTCCACTACCTCGGCTGCCTTTTCTTTTACGCCTGGCTTGTGCGATGCAACGGGGATTACGATTGTTTGGATGGGTGCTACCATTGGTGGCAAAACAAGTCCACGTTGGTCACCGTGCGCCATAATGATTGCGCCAATCAAGCGAGTGGATACGCCCCAGCTTGTTTGCCAAGCGTACTTGTGAGTGCCGTCCTTATCTAAAAATTGGATGTCGTACGCCTTGCTAAACTTTTGTCCAAAGTGGTGAGTTGTACCTGCTTGCAGGCTTTTGCCATCCAGCATCATTGCCTCCATGCCGTAGGTTGCGTCTGCGCCGGCAAACTTTTCCTTTTCGCTTTTTCTGCCGATAAAGGTTGGCAATGCAAGCACTTCCTTGGCAAAGTCGTGGTAGATATGTAGCATATCTATCGTTTCCTTTTCCGACTCCTCACGGGTTGCGTGGATGGTGTGTCCCTCTTGCCACAAAAACTCGCTTGTGCGAAGGAAGGGACGTGTTGTCTTTTCCCAACGCATAACGTTTGCCCATTGGTTAAGCTTCATTGGCAAATCACGGTAGCTGTTTAGCCACTTAGAATACATTGTGCTAAATATTGTTTCGCTTGTTGGACGCACTACCAATGGCTCGGCAAGCTCTTCGCCACCTGCCTTGGTAACAGTAGCAACCTCGGGAGCAAAGCCCTCTACGTGCTCTGCCTCCTTTTTCAAAAGGCTTTCGGGAATAAGCACGGGGAAGTAGCAATTTTGCGTGCCGTTTGCCTTGATGCGCTCGTCAAGGTGCTTTTGGATGTTTTCCCAAATGGCGTAGCCGTAGGGACGAATTATCATAGTGCCTTTGACGGGGCCGTAATCGACAAGCTGTGTTTTTACTACAACGTCGGTGTACCATTGTGGAAAATCCACCGTCATATCGGCAATTTCTTTTACAAATTGTTTGTTGTCTGCCATAGTTTTCTCCCCTTTAGTAAGGTAAATATAGTATCTAAACTATTATAATGCAACACGCCGTCTTTGTCAAAACAAAACGGGCAAATTGCAAAAATTTTGTAACAGCCTATTGTGGTTAAAACAAAAAAAGGAAGTGACAATACACTCCCTTTAGGTTTCTATTGATTTGTAGGATTGCCGTCATCCCCTGTTGGCAGGTCGGCATTGCAGTCACAATTTGCATCTTCCGAGTTGCCCGCACCCTTGGGGCAGTTGCATTTGTCGGAAATGTAGGTGCCGTCCAGCTTTTCGCGCAGCTTACCTTTTTTGTGTCTTTTGTGGATTGCTCTGCGCAAAAACACCTAGTGAAAAATCTTTTTTAAGCCAAAAATCAAGGCTATTTGTATTGCCCAACCGGGTGTTAGGGGCAACGTCCAAAAGGCAGCTATCGAGCCTGCCACTGCCCAAAACTTTTTGTCAATTATCAGTCCCAATATGCCACACACAATGACGGGGGACCAAAATATAGCCTCGCCCACTACGGTAAAAAACAGCGTTTCCTTGTTGAGTAGATGCTCTCTTGTCCACTTCCAGCCGTTTTTGAGCTTTTGCCTAAAGGGGATTTTCTCCTTTGGCTTTTTTTCCTTTTTTTGCTTCATTTAGTAACTTCTCCAAATTTCAAGCAAATGCTTGTATTAAATTAGATTATACCACAATTGCAATCAAATAGTAACCCTTTTGCACAAATTTGTGTTGTTTTTTGTGCAAAAGACAAAAAAAATAGGGCAAGCCCTACGTTTTTGCAGGTTTGCCCCAATGATTTTACAAGCCAAGCCCAAGCTTTGCACGTTTAAGCGCCTTGACAAGTGGCAAAAAGGTGGATGCAAACAACACGGCGTTGCATATCACCTGAGTTGCGTAAAAGCTTATGCCACGAGCATACACTATGCCAAAGCGATACCAGTAATCGTCAAAGTTGAAGCTGAAGTTGCCACCCATGTAGCTTACAAAGGTGTCCGTTGCGCTGGTCATCACGCCAAACAGCATTGTAAGCACCACGGCAACGGCTGTTGCCACTACAATTTGCAGCCAAATGCGCCTCCAACGAAATTTGCCCAGCAATGCAAAAATTACAGCTACTGCAGGCCAATGCACAAAGTACTGCAGCACCCAGACGTTGAATCCGTAGATAAATGCTTGCACCATAATAAACGCCACAATGGCAGGCAATGCATAGGCAAGCCCCCACACGTAGGCGAATACGGCAATTAGTATGGTTACTACTTCTACGTTGGGGATGGCTGCAAGTGCCATTTTGCCACCCGTCAAAAGGGCGGCAAACAGCGCCGTGATTGCAACGTACAAGGCAACGTTTTTGCCTTTAGAGTTAGCCATGACTTTATGCGTTGTACTCTACCAATACAAAGTACAAGATTGCGCCTTCTGCCAGGTGCATTTCCTTTACGCCAAATGCAGATGAGTAAACGGTTGTATCAAGTACTGTGGACGTGCTGCCCCATGCCGAAAGATCTTTGTCGGCATCTACAGTTGTAAATACGGCAATGTAGGGATTCCAGGTGACAGTGTCGCCCACCAAATTGCCAAGTTGCTTCAAGGCTGTGCCTTCCGTAACGCAAGTAAACAATTGCTTTTCGCCCTCGCTTTCGCTGATAGCCACCAGCAAATCGCAAACAGACTTGCTTGTACCTACGTTGTAATCGGCTGTGTTTACGTTGTAAACTTGCTTGTTGGCGTCGTCGTGGCCGTTAGCAAGCACAATTGTTACGTTGACGTACTCCGTTTCGCCACAAAGGGTGCAAACGCCATCTTCAAACACGTGATCGCACTTTGGAGTGCAGGCGCACAATGCAAAGGTTGCAACAAGCAACAATGCAAGTAAAGTTACCATTAGTCTTTTTGTTTGTTTCATGGTAGGAAAATCTCCTTGTGTAATTTATTTACACGGCTTTGCGCCGTGCAGGGCAAAAAAGTCAGCCCGTTTTGTCGCAAAAAAAATCTGCCGTGATGCAATGTCACGGCAGAAAAAAGTTTCTGCTATTAAGCCTTGCGCCTTTGCATCGAAAGCAACAAAACGTTTACCTACAAAGACGTATTCGGACTTACAAACTTGGTTACCCAAGCGACCTTTCAACCTGATGGTTGCTCCACTTCCTTCCCTTACTAGTGAAAGTGGACGGCCATTGCTTTGCACACCGCAGCGGCACTGTCAATGAATTTCACATTGTTCCTGTTGTCACAAGACAACTCTTTGTAAATACAAGCATATTGTAGCACCGTTGAGGCAAAAAGGCAACGATTTTTAGCCAACTTTTGAAACAATTTTTTGCCAAAAGCAAAAAGGCAACGCATTGTGCGTTGCCTTTACTTGATTACAAATTACTCGTCGTCATCCTCGATTTCTACTTCGATTTCCTCAACCAATGTAAGAGAGGTGGAAACAAGCTTCTTTTCGCCATCAACTTCCTTGTACTCGTTGCATACAACTTGGAAGGAGGAGTTGATTGTAAAGTAGTAGGTTGTACCATCTACAACAACAGGGTCTACGTCTGCCCATTCGCTGGAGGAAAGGGTTGTGTACAGCTCGACAATCTCGTAGCTTTGTTGTGTCAAATCTACGCTGTAGGTTTTGCCGTCACGTGTATAGTACAAAACGCCGTTGTCAACCTTGTTTAAGGAGATTGTCTTGTTGTTTGTGTTTTGATCGATGACAAAGTCCTTGTTGGTTACTTGACCACTTGTGATGTACAGCTCGATTGGTGTAATGTTGCCGCTGCTTTGGATTACGCCGGCAATGATTACCTTTTCGCCGTAGCAAAGGTAGCTGTCGGTTGGTACTGTAGCCAAAATTTCGACAGGTTGAGTCATACCTTGCTTAACAGCGTAAATGCCCTTGTAAAGTTGGGTGTTGCTGCTGTCAGTTTGAGTAAAGTAAACGTAGTCACCGTTGACAGAGTTGATTGTGTAGGTAAGCTTTTTGTCCTCGTCCTTTGCAACCAAAACCTTGCTTTCAGCTGTGCCTGCAACGTAGGTGCAGATTGCGCCGTCCTTATCCAAGAAGAACACAGCGTTGCTTGTGTACTTTTCGGATGTAATTTCCTTTGCAATTTCTACTTCCTTTTCGCCAAGCTTTACGCTGTACAAGGTGCCGCTTACTACGTAAGTTGCGTATACAGAGGATTCTACTTGGTTTAGCAAAACAACTGCAGACGTGCTTGCAATGGTGTGAAGCTTTGTCAAATCGGTGCCGTCCAGCTTGCAGCTGTAGATGCACAATTCGTTGTTTTTGACTTCACCTGTTGTAGCAAGGTCGGTGTTTGGTGTTGTAAAGTACAATCTTTCGCCAAAGATGAACAAGCCGTTGACACTCTTTGTTGTTGTGTTGCCTGTGTAGTAGAAATATGGAACAACCACTTCAGCCTTTTCAAGCACCATTTCCTCTACCTTGTCGGCAAGCTCGCTGGATGCAATTTGTTTGTCGTCGTTAAGTGCCAAAACAGCCTTTAGGTCGTCCGTCTTGATACGTACGATGTCGCCGTTTTTGACGTAACCTGTGTAGCCGTTTGTTTGTGTAGCGTCAGAAGCTGCGCCGTTGACGTAGTACAGGTAGTTGCCGTAAGTAACTACAAGACCACCGTTGCCCGATACTTGGCCGGCCTCTGGCATAGATGGATTTACAAACTTGCCTGTTTCTTCACATGCAGAAACGGCAAATGTAAGCACCATCATCAATACTACAAGTATTGCTATCAATTTTTTAGTAATATTTCTTTGCATTTTTACAAATACTCCTTCGTATAAACATACGCATTAATTATATATCATTTGAAAAAAAATTGCAATCATTTTAGCATAATTACAACAAGGTTGTGGCAACAAGATTTGATTATTTGCCAAAAATTGCAAATTTTGCTCTCTTTTTGCACATTTGACAAGCACGCTTACCACTTGAGTGTAGTAATTTGCCCGTTTTGAGCATCCTGACACAGCATCCAAAAGCCCTTGCCGTCCTTTTCTACAAAGGTAAAGTCCTTGTCGCACAGGCTTTGGCTGTCGCCCGGCAATGCGTAGCAGATGTACCTTGGTTGCTTGTCCTTGCATAACAGGCCCACTACAAAAAAGCCCTCGCCCTTGGGGAAATCTATGCGCACAAAGTAGGATTGCTCGTACTTGTTGATTAGTGGGTAGTAGGGAGGAAAGCTTTCAAACAGCTGATGCAGCTGGCTTTGCACCGATTGCAGGTAGTTGTCGCCCCTGCCTGTTGCGTAGTACTTTTCAAACGCCGACGAGTAGTCTTGCAGGGCAAGATACTTTTGACGGCTTTTTTCTTTAAGCTTTGCCACGTCAACCTGCCCATCCTGTGGGTAAAAGTTGTTGGTTGCGGCAACAAATTGCTCGTAGCCCGAAAGGTCACTTGCCAGCAGCTGCTGAAGCTGTGCGCTGCCAATGGCGTTGATTTTGCCGTTGCCCAAGTAATTTTGCGCAACCACCACGGGAGGATTGCCTGCCAGCACCAACAAAAACGCTACGTTGTACAAATTGGTCGTAGGCAAATCAAAGCAAAAGTTGTTGAAGTGGTCAAGCTTGCTTTTGTATGCCACGCCATCCACCATTGCAATGCCCCACCACTCCTGCGTGGGCTGAAAATCCAGATTGGATGCCAACACACTCACCTCGGTTTTACCCTCTTTGACCACAAAGCTTGCCACTCCGCACAGGCTGCCGTAGCGTGCATAGGCTTGGTCTTGTCTGGAAAACACCACAACCCTTCTGTTGTACATAACACCCTCCTACCAATTTGCATTTTGTATATCATAACCTGCAACAAAGCTCTACTCCTGTCTAAATTACATGCAATTTGTCTAAAAACAACAAAAAAGCCGCTTTTTGCTGAAAAAAGCGGCTTTAGTTGCAACGCTTAGCGTAGCTTTTTGATAAAGCTTCTGCGACGCTTGTGCTGATGGGCTTCAAAGTTTTTCCATTGGTTTTGGATGTGGTAGTTGTCCTCCAAATTGAGGTTGGTTTCGGCATACTTGACGCCACTTTCCTTCAAAAGGTCGATTGCCTGACAAATCATTGCCGTAACAATTCCCTTGCCTGCATATTGAGGCAGCACGCCCACCAAAGCAAAGTCCACCACCTCGGGCTTGCGCTTTGCCTTCAGTATCCTGACAATTGTGGGCAAGGTAAGCCTGCCACCCGATTTTTGCACTGCCTTTGCAATGGAGGGCAACACCAATCCAAAGGTTACAACCTTGTCGTTTTCGTCCACAATGGCCGAAATGTAGCGAGCATCCAGCAGCAGCTTGAAGTTGTTCAGCGCCATTTTGCGCATTGGTGGGGTAAAGGGCACCGTGCCGTACAAGTGGTCGTAGGCAGTATCCAGCACAGCAAACATGCCGTCTGCATATTTTTTAATAAACTGCTTGATGTTTTTGCACTTTGCGATGTGCAGGTTGTAGCGCTGAAGCATCTTTGAGCTGATGCGCTCCAGCCGTGGATCTACTTGCTTTGGGGCAAAAATTTGGCTTTCTACCCAGTCTATGTCCTTGACGTAGCCAAGATTTTCGATGAGCGTTTGGTAGTAGGGGTAGTTGTACTGCTCCTCAAAGGTGGAAAGATGATCAAAGCCCTCAATCAGCAAGCCCTCTCGCTCCAAATCCGAGTAGCCAAGTGGGCCAATCACCGTGTCCATGCCAAGGTCAAGCGCCCATTGCTCTACTGCGCCAAACAATGCGTTGGCTACCTGCTGGTCGTTGATGGCGTCAAAGCGAGTAAAGCGAACCGTCTTTTGATTGCGCTTTGTGTTGCAAGCGTACTGCAAAATGCCCTGAATACGTCCCACCACCTTGCCTTGGTCGTCATACGCAAGGAAAAAGGCCGATTTGCATTGGTCGGCGTAGACGTAGGTAGGCTTAAATATTGCCATCTCGTCCATATACAACGGCGGCACAAAGTAGGGGTTGCCCTTGTACAGCTGCAGGGGAAACTCGACAAATTGCTTACGTTGCTTTTTTGTTGTTACAGGTTGTATACTAATCATAAAACCTCTCTGCCTTTTGCGTGGAAGGATATACCCACGGCATCAGGGCCACAATGGCCACCAATGGTTGGGTTGACCTCGACAATTTCCAGATCTAAATCCTCGCCAAAGCGCTCCTTCAGCAATGACACAGCCATGTTGGCAATATCCAAAGCATCAGCGTGCGCAACCAAAACCTTGTAATCTGCAAGGTCTTGTTGTGAGTTGGAAACCATCTCCACAATTTTTTTCAACGTAGCCTTGCGACCACGAGATTTTGCCAAGGACACCATTTGTCCTTGGTTGTTGATATGAATAATTGGCTTGATGTCAAGCAAATCGCCCATCACAGCCGAAATTCCGCTTACACGGCCGCTACGCTTGAAAAACTTGAGGTTGTCTGCGTAGAAAAAGATGGCAAATTTGTCCACTTCCTCATTTGCCCAAGCAAGAATTTCGTCAATGGTCTTGCCTTGCTTGTACAAATTGGCAACCTGATAGACAATTTGCAAGGACAAAATAGATATTCCCTTGGTGTCGATTGTGTAAAACTTACGCTTGGGGTATTCCTGCAGTAATTCGTCAACGGCAAGCTTCATGGAAGAAAAGGTTCCACTCATGGCTGCCGAAAAATGCACGTACAAAATGTCGTCGCCGTTTTTGAAGTGTGGCTCAAAGTACTCACGGTACTCTACGGGGCTTAATGCGCTTGTTTTTGGCAAGGCGCCGTCACGCAAGGTTTGATAGTATTGCTTAAAATCAAACGTTGCTTGCTCCTTGTAAGGATAGTATTGCTCGTCGCCAAGCGAAAAAGGCATACTCATCAATTGGTAACCAAGCTCCTGCGCAAGCGCCGGGGTTACGTCCGTGTCGGTGTCGGTAAACAATTTGATCATAGTCTGTCATCCTTTGTAATATATTTTTGTAAACAAAAGTTTACTATTTTTACTACATTATACTACTTTCAAAACCCAATGTCAATACCATCATTTTTACTTTTTTGTCCAAGATTCTCGTTTTGTAGCCTTTGTACTGCAAAAGCCCTGTTGACAGCAACTCAATTTTGTTGTATACTACACTCAAACACCCTGGGAGAAACTTTCTATGAAAAAGCTACAAACAAGCAGGCCCTTGAGCTTGCTGGTAATATTTTTGATTTACGCCTTGGCAACAGCAGTTGGAGTTGTGTTTACAATGGCTACCGAGTTTGACTGGTGGATAAGCATACTGCTTGCCGACGTGCTTGCAACAATAGTTGTGTTTGTGTTTAGCCTAATATTCAACAACGCATCGGTTTACGACCCATATTGGAGCATACAGCCCATTGTAATTGTCGTTGCCTACCTGTTTAGGATGGAAACAATCTCCCCCTACCACGTTGCGCTGGTCGTTGCCGTGCTGCTGTGGGGAGTAAGACTTACTGCAAACTGGATTTACACCTTTACGGGATTTGGCTACCAGGATTGGCGCTACGTGATGCTTAAACAAAAAACAAAGGGACTGTACCCTGTTGTCAACCTGCTTGGTATACATATGTTTCCTACGTTGGTGGTCTATCTTTGCATAATGCCTGCCGTGCTTGTGCTGGAGATGGAGGCCGCAATGCCACCCTACTCGATGGCATTTGTAGCCTTGTCCGTGTTGGCTGCAACGCTTCAGGGCGTGGCAGATTGCCAAATGCACAAATATCGCAAGCATCGCACCACTACCTTTATTCGCACGGGATTGTGGAAGCACAGCCGTCACCCCAACTACCTTGGCGAAATACTTATGTGGTGGGGCATAGGACTTGCCAGCCTTGCAACAACGGGCATGGCGTTGGTGCTGCTGGGTGCAATTGTCAACACCTTGATGTTTTTGTGCATCAGCATCCCAATGGCAGACAAACGCCAAGCACGAAAGGAGGGCTTTGCAGAGTACAAAAAGCAAACATGGGCACTTTTGCCACTACCAAAGCCACAACGCAAAAAGTAACCAAAAGCACGCTACAAAGCGTGCTTTTGTTATTTCCATCAAAAGATTAATATTTGGACAAAATTTTACATTTTGATATTGACAAAGGTAATTTAAGGTGCTAAAGTATACTTGCTTTGTAGCAGGAGATTACAACAATGGAAACAGTACTCAACTTTGTTTACAACAATATACTAAGTATATTGATGATAGTTTTGCTAATTACCGGAGGCGCTTTTTTAACAATCAAAACACAAGCCCTGCAATTTAGACGCTTTGGCTACTCGTTTAGAAGCACCCTTGGCACCTTGTTCGACAAATCGCTTCACACCAAGCAAAAGGGCAGCGTCAGTCCCTTTCAGGCAGTAACAACTGCCCTTGCAGGCACCATCGGCACAGGAAGCATTGCAGGCATTGCAACGGCACTGGTTGCAGGCGGTCCCGGAGCGGTTTTTTGGATGTGGATAAGCGCACTGCTTGGCATGATTACCAAGTACTCCGAAATTGTACTTTCCGTGCACTATCGAGAAAAAAATCAAGCCGGCGAGTGGGTTGGTGGACCAATGTATTACATCAAAAAAGGGCTTAAAAGCAAATGGCTGGCATTTACCTTTGCGTTGTTTGCAATGATTGCTTGCTTTGGCATCGGCAACACTACCCAATCCAACGCAATTTCCGGAGTAATTCAATCCAGCCTAAACGTGCCCACGTGGATTACAGGCCTTGTAACGATGGCAATCGTTGCATTGGTTACACTTGGTGGAATCAAGCGTATAGCATCCGTAAACGAAAAGATTGTTCCTGCTATGGCAATATTTTACATACTTTGTGCCATTGTGGTGCTTGTAATAAAATTTGACAAAATTCCTCAAGCTTTTGCCCTGATTTTTAAGGAGGCGTTCAATCTAAAGTCGGCATTTGGTGGCGTTGCAGGCTACGGCATACTTACTGCAATGCGTTTTGGCGTAGGTCGTGGCGTGTTTACCAACGAAGCAGGGCTGGGTAGCGCACCCATTGCACACTCGGCAACAAGCGAAACCGACCCTGTAAAGCAAGGCTGGTGGGGAATGTTTGAGGTATTTGTCACCACCATCATCATTTGCACGATATCTGCCCTTGTGATACTTACCTCCGATGCCTATGCAGGCATCTACCAAGCAGTTGACATGGCGCCAACACTAAACGGCGCAGCACTTAGCAGCAAAGCCTTTAACGAAGCCATCCCTCACGTAGGCGAATACGGCGTAGCCATTGCAACGGTGTTTTTCTCGCTGTCCACCATACTTGGTTGGGCATATTACGGAGAAGTGTGCGTTGGCTACATCTTTAGCAAACACCGCAAAGTATCCGTACTAATCTACCGACTGGTGTTTGTTGCATTTATCTTCCTTGGTGCAGTTGCAAAAATAGAAATTGTTTGGCTTGTTGCCGATTGTTGCAACGTACTGATGGCAGTACCAAACCTTGTAGCACTATTTGCACTGGCAGGCATGGTCAAAAAGCTTACGGACAAGCACTTTGAAAAAAAGGACTCCCTGTTGGATGATCACGCACTAAACAACTAAATAGCATAAAACAAAAAGCACACCTTACGGCGGTTGCCGTTAGGGATT
>JAFVXX010000096.1 GCA_017500905.1 Clostridia bacterium | reverse complement strand
GATGGTCGTGGCATACTCAAAATTGAAATCATCGACCAACAGGTTTGGGTAACCTATTCAGATGCGCCCGACGCACCTGTCAACGTCGGCTCCGTAGTTGAACAAGTAGCCGGCACCCAAGGATTGGATTACTACTTGCTGCAAGACGGCACCTATGGTGTAGAAATGGGCAAAGCCAAGTACCTTGGCAGTATCGAAATTCCTTCCACCTACAATGGCAAGCCGGTTACGCAAATATTACCATATGGCTTTGCAGGCTGCTATGCACAAACGGTAGTTATCCCCAGCAGCATCACAACAATTTGCAACAATGCGTTTGACGGGGCAAAGCTGACTTCGGTTACAATCCCATCCTCGGTAGTAAATGTTGGCGACAACGCATTTACCGACAAAACGGCAGACCTAAAGGAAATCGTCGTGTTGTCCTCCTATACCAACGTGTCAAACTGGGGTAACTGGAACACCAGCTTGGCAGTAGTTACAATTGATGGACTGTATTTGCATCCATTGGCACTTGGCGGCGAGGTACTCAATGCTTACAGCCAAGATCACACCGGTGTTGACGTTGCCGGAAAGGTGGGAGATGCAGTAGTGGCATCATTTGCAGGCAAAGTCACCGAAATTACAGATGACATACTTTTGGGCACGTACATTGTTGTAGAGTCTTCAACAGCAAGGGCAATTTACAGCTTTATTACGCCTGTCGAAACTCTTTCGGTTGGAGACACGGTCGGTTACGGACAAAAATTGGCAACTATTGCGGAGGCTACAGGCGTAGAGTACAAACTTGGCGAGCATCTGCACTTTGAATTGTATGTAAATGGTGAAGCAGTCAATCCTGCAGATTACGTTACGTTTGAGATTGGACAATTTGTGTCCCCTATCAAAAATGGTGTCGTTGCATTGACACATGGTCAATTTTACCAAAATCAAGTAACAAACAGCTACAGTGACCACAACGGCGTTTGTATTGCTGCAAACCTTGCAGAAAACGTTTACGCAGCATTTGGCGGCACGATTGTGGACATCTATGACAATGGATATAGCGAAGAGGAAAGCATTATTTGCGTTGCAATTCAATGGGGCGATTACTATGCAACGTACGTCGGTATTGATCTTGACGACTCCTTGGAAATTGGCTCAACCGTGGCTGCAGGTCAGCTAATTGGCTGCGTTGCCGATTGCCATTACGAGTTTAGCGATGGGTATTACCTGCATTTCACCATCCAGGTTGATGGCAATCAAGTAGACCCGGCAGAATATATAGATTTTTAGTTATCAATTAGTATTACTAAACAAAGCACCACGAAAGGTAAACTCAGTGGTGCTTTTTATTTGTCAAAGCAGCAGGGCAATGATTGTTCTAAATTGCAATGTCCTTACATACAATTTACTAATCAATTTGGAGGACAATTTATGAACAGCATCTATCAAGACGTTGCACAGCGTACAAACGGCGAAATCTACATTGGGGTTGTCGGACCGGTACGCACGGGCAAATCTACCTTTGTAACCAAGCTCATGCAGGAGCTAATCTTGCCCAATATTGCCGACAACAACGACCTAAGTCGAGCAACTGACGAATTGCCACAATCAGCAGACGGCAATTTGATCATGACCACTCAGCCAAAGTTTGTACCAAATCAGGCAGTGCAAATTGCAACAGGCGACAAATCCTACGCCAAGGTGCGCTTGATAGATTGCGTCGGCTACTACGTCGAAGGTGCCGAAGGGCTTATGGATGGTGACACACCACGCCTCGTCAACACACCTTGGAGCAATCAGCCAATTCCCTTTGAAAAGGCGGCCGAAATTGGCACGCAAAGGGTTGTAAAGCAGCACTCCACCGTGGCAGTGGTCGTAACAAACGACGGCAGCATAACCAAACTTCCCCGTGCAAACTACGTTGCAGCCGAGGAGCGTGTTGTCAACGAGCTAAAAAGCCTTGGCAAGCCATTTGTCATTGTAGTCAACACAACAAATCCAACCAACGCCGACACAATTGCATTGGCTAATGCTCTTGAGCAAAAGTATGGTGTAGTAACCGTCGCAATGGACGTTGCAAATGCCACAAAGCCGCAGCTTGAGCAGCTTTTGACAAGCGTGCTTTCCGAGTTTCCTGTCAAAAAGGTATGCATTGACATGCCAAAGTGGATGCGCACGTTAAACGCCGACCATTCAATCATTCAAGGGCTGTTGGATTTGTGCAAACAGGCGTCAAAAAGTCTTTTCAAAATGAAGGACGTAGCACAATTTGTCGCTCAGTTTAAGCAAAACGACAGCTTTGAAGCGCTACAGCTGCAGGTGCAAAACCTGGGCAACGGCCACGTGGTATGCAAGCTTACCCCCAAGCCAAACCTGTTTTACAACGTCTTGTCGCAAACAGCAGGCAGCGACCTTGCAGATGAGTACAACCTAATCAAGTATATCAGCGACAGCGCCTACGCAAAGGCTCAGTACGACAAAATTGCCACAGCCCTTGCCACTGCAGAGGAAACAGGCTACGGAGTGGTTGAGCCATCGCTTGAAAGCATCACCTTTGCCGAGCCCGAAATTACAAAGCAAGGCAATCGCTACGGAGTCAAGCTAAAGGCAACTGCGCCCAGCCTGCACCTGCTAAAAATTGACGTTGCAACCGAAATTGCACCAGTGATGGGCACCGAGCAGCAAAGTCAGTATTTGTTGTCCGAGTTTCAACAAAACCCATCGCAAATTTGGCAAACAAACATGTTTGGAAAATCAATGTCTAATCTTGTCGAGGACGCATTGGTCGAAAAGTGCCAAAGGATGCCAAGCGAAAT
>JAFVXX010000095.1 GCA_017500905.1 Clostridia bacterium | reverse complement strand
CCATTTGCTGTTGTTAGGCATTGTTGAAGGTAGACAATCCCTCCGTCACGCAAGCGTGCCACCTCCCTTTACACAAAGGAGGCTACGGCAGGAGCAAGCCCCTGCCCCTACGGTGTTGAGGGGAATGAAATTGGTGGAAATGGTTGAAATGAAAAAAACTCCGTTGGGGACGGAGTTTTTTTGCTGTTTCACTTTCGTTTGGGAGGAAAGCTTGTTTTTTTGGTATTTTGTTGATGATTGAACGATTGCTGTTTTCACTTAGCTGTTGCAACGGGGACACAGACCTTTGATTGTTAGGTTTAGGGAGGAAACTTCAAAGCCCTCTGGCAAATTGAGGGTGGACGTGATTGCGTTGCAATCTACGTCGTTTAGGTCGTGTACACTACCACATTGCGTACAAACAAAGTGAGCGTGGTTGTGGCAACAGGCGTCGTATCTTACTACGTCGTTGACGTGTGCTACCTTTTGCACAAGCCCCATTTCTTCCAGCAACGCCAAATTGCGATAGACTGTACCCAGACTTAGCTCGGGCATGGTTGGCTTAAGCGCACTGTAGATTGCTTCTGCCGAGGGGTGATCGCAGGTGTGCGTGAGATAGTTGTAGATTTGCTCACGTTGATGCGAGTAGCGTCGTTGTACTGCCATGGCACTACTTAAGCATTGCTTTTACAAACCAGATGGACTTGTTGTAATTGGCAAGGTGATCTTCCATCATTGCTACTACCGAGTAGTCGTCTTCTGCTTCGGCACGGATTGCTTCTGCTTGTGCCTTTAGTAGTTGTAGGTCAGCAAGTACAATTTGCAAAACTTCGCTGCTGTAAACTTCCTTTGCGCCAAGCTCCTCGATATCTGCCAATGCAAGATATTCCTTTAGAGATGCTGCAGGCACTTGGTCGTGCATTTTGAGAAGCTCTGCTACTTCGTCCAGCACTTCTGCAAAGCTGTCGTATAGGCTTTCCAAATATTCGTGTACAGGCTTGAAGTCCTTGCCGATTACGTTCCAGTGTAGATTGTGAAGCTTGATGTAGTTTACGCCTACGTTTGCAAGATATTTGTTGATGCTTTGTGCTACTTGATTTTTCATAATTCATTCTCCTTTTGATGTATCGTTTGCGTTTGCAAACTTGTTTTGTGATTATATATTAACATATTTTTTGCGCCTTGTCAATAATAATTCCTATTATTTTTTAATATTTTTTTGTTTTTTTTCGATTTTTTTGTGATTTTTAGGTATTTTTGACCAAAATTTAAAATTTTAGACGTGCAAATAGCAATTTGGGCAAACTGGTAGACCGTCAATGATCCTGTCCTCACAAAACTCTGCCCTTATTGCAAACAATTAGGGCAGATATTTAATCTGATGCTACGGTGTTGTGTGCAATTTCCACATTTAGAGGACAGCACATTTACAACAAAATTACATACGACCAATGGTCGCCCCTACGATGCTGCTACAATTATGCCACAATTGGGGTGATGCGATGCAAGTATTTGGATTAGCAATCAATAAATCTTACTAAATAGTTGACTTTTGTTTACTAATTTAATAAAATAGATATAGACGCTTGACGTCAATAACTTTAGAGGTGATATTATGAAAAAAGGTTTGGTTTTGGGTATACTCGCTTCCGTTTGGAACGTGATTGCAGGCTTTATTTTTTACGGCCTTGCCCAATTGATTTTGACTCACAACCCAGATGCTCAACAAGCTGCTACGGCACAAATGGGATTGATCATTGGCTACGCTTACTTTGGTATTGCTGCACTTAACCTTGTGTTTGCAATTGTATCCAAAAAGAGCAAGGTTGGTGGCGTGTTCTTGATCATCATTGGTATTTTGTCTGCATTGGTAGGTCTTGGTGCACCTGCAACCATCATGAACATCATTGGTGGCGTTGCATCCAAAAACGCACACAACGCTGCAAAGGCAGCACAACAACCTGTAAACGTAGAGTTGGTTGAAGAGCCTGTTGTCGAAGCAGAAACGGTTGAAGAGCCTGTTTTTGCCGAAGAAACTGCAGAGTAATTGCGCACAACACAATTTGAAGCAACAAAAAGACGAACAAATGCTTGTTCGTCTTTTTTGTTTGTGGCGATTGCAGGGCGTGGTGAGACGTTGACGTTGGGACGTTGGGACAATCCCTCCGTCACGCAAGCGTGCCACCTCCCTTTACACAAAGGAGGCTACGGGAGGAGCAAGCCCCTGCCATACGGTTGCAAGAAATTGACGTTGGTTTAGGCAATTCGGTGCGTCGAGGACGTCGCACCCTACAAATTGGGGTGGTTGCATATAGGTGGACCGTCAGGGATGCCGGTCCCTACGGTGTTTAGCAGTTAAGATGATCGTTGCAGCACTTGGCTACGACATCGCAGCAGCTGGTAAGGGTGGTTACCCCACAGGT
>JAFVXX010000094.1 GCA_017500905.1 Clostridia bacterium | reverse complement strand
TTGAAGACACGTTTGCAACGATGGGGGTCACTTGCGATATTGCAAGACTATCCAATTACTACCAACGTTGCTTGGACGCTGGCTACGAGTTGTGCCCCAATGCAGTGGAAATGCTGCAGTTTGTAAAGCAACACTTCAAGGTGTATGCCGTGACAAACGGAGCAATCACCACGCAAAAGCTAAGACTTGCAGGTAGTGGAATCGACAAATACTTTGACGGCTTGTTTATTTCGGATGAAATTGGCTTTTCTAAGCCTCAAAAGGAGTTTTTTGATCACGTTCTTGCCAACATCGAGGAAACGGACAAAAGCAAGATTTTGCTTGTAGGCGACTCTGTAGCAACCGACATAATTGGTGCCAAAAATGCCGGCATTCCCACATGCTGGTACAACGTCACGGGCGAAAGCCTACCTGATATGCCTGCCACCTACCAAATTTCTGATTTGCTTGAGTTGTTGGATATTGTCAAATAATTGCTAACGCTGTTAGTATGTGCTAAAATCAACGGCTAAAGGATGTTTTTGGAAATTAGTATCAATTTAGAAATTTTCAAAATGCTAAAATAGAAAGACAAAAGGCAGTACCGAAAGGGTACTGCCTTTTTTTGTTTGGGCTAATTACAGTTTAGTAAGCAAATTGCGTAATGCTCTGCCACGGTGGCTGACGGAGTTTTTTTCTTCGTCGGTAGCAAGACCAAAGCTTTTGTTTAGGTCATCGCAAAAGAATATGCAGTCGTATCCAAAGCCTGCTGTGCCCGTTTCTTCAGGTAGGATGTAGCCGTCCACCCTGCCTGTTGCAACAATTTCGGTGCCGTTGGGGTAGTGCAAAATAACTACCGTTTCAAAGTGCGCCGTTCTATCAACCTTGCCTTGTAGATTGTAAAGCAATTTGTCACGATTAAGATTGTCGTTGCCTTGTTCGCCTGCGTATCTTGCCGAATACACGCCCGGTTGGTTGTCTAATGCGTGTACGCAAAGGCCTGTATCGTCGGAAAGCACTGCGCAACTGGTGTGCTTTGCAATTTCTCGGGCCTTTATTTGGGCATTTTCCAAAAAGGTTTTGCCCGTCTCATCGGGATCGCAATTGATGTTTGCTTCTGCAAGGCTGTACAAATTGTCAAATTTGTCTTGCAAAATTTCCTTGATTTCTTTGATTTTGTGCTTGTTGTTGCTGGCAATTACTACGTCCATGGTGTGTTTACTCTTCCTCAAAATATATTACGTTTGGATTGGCTTGCTTGATGTTGTCTACAAATTGCTTGACTTTGTTGCTTGGGAGGGATACAAGTACAATTACAGGGTCGGGCAAATCGGTTAGGTAGCTGAAATACAATTTGTCTATGCCTTTTTTGTAAACAACGTTTAGTATGTTTTTAGTTTCAACCTTTTTGCCAAGCAAATCAAAAAACAAGTACTTTTGGCAAAAATGTTGATTGCAAATTTTGTATTTTATTGACAAAAGGCCAACTGACAGCACAAACAGCAGCATGCAAACTACTGCCCCTGACACGTTTGTTGCGATGGAGCCTTGAGGTAATCCCCAAACGCCAAAGCACTTGAGAATGTAGTATACGGTTGTTGCAAGCGTAAGTGGGCAAGCAATTGCAACCAAAAGTTTTGCAGCTGTTGGTAATTTGTAAGTAAATTTCATATATTATATGATATCACACTTTCTTGTTGTCGTAAACAAAAAAATGTGATATAATTATATTGCAAAAGCAATAAAAACACTAATGATGGCCAAAATTTTGCTATTTTAAGGAGTTTTTGATTGATTTTTGTGGATTACGATGCAATTACAAGCAACGCTTTGTTTGTAAAAGACAAAATTGCTGGCAAAAAAATTTGTGCAGTTGTCAAAAATGATGCATATGGTCACGGATTGGTTTCCGTGGCAAAAGCGCTTGCTGACGTAGTAGACATGTATGCTGTCGGTAGTGTAGACGAGGGGATGGCATTGCTGCAATTTGGCAAGCCCGTACTTGTGCTTATTCCTGCTGACACAACTGACACAACGTGCGCCATACTAAATGGACTAATTTTGACATTAGACAGCATTGACACTGCCAAGCGAGTAGTGACTTGCGCTAAAGCATTGGGGCGTGTAGCCCACGTGCATATCAAGCTGGACAGCGGTATGTCCAGACTTGGCTTCAGCAAGTCCACTCTTGACAAGTCTATGCCCATTTTGATGGACTCTGCACTTTGTGTAGATGGCGTATTTTCACACTTTGCATGTGCCGACACCGACAAAAGATTTACCGATTGTCAGTTTGATTTATTTTGTAGTCAGGCAGGCAAATTGCAGCAGCAGTTGGGCAAGTCTCTTCTTAAGCACGTTGCCAACACGAGTGCAATTTTTATTGACAGCAGGTATCATCTTGATATGGTCAGAGTGGGCATCGGCTTGTATGGCTACGGCAATACAAGTTTGATTCCTGCAAAAACAATGTGTGCAAGGGTGGTGGCACTAAGCTGTCACAGCAAGGGCGACATCGTTGGCTATGGAGCAAATTTTGTATGCAATCAAAACACAAAAGTTGCCGTGCTTGACGTTGGATATGCAAGTGGATTAAGCAGGCAATTTTGCAGCAAATGTATTGTTGATATCAACGGCGTGCGTTGTCCCAGCATTGGTAGCATTTGCATGGGTATGATGATGGTGGACGCTACACAGGCAAATGTTTCGGTGGGGGACGTAGTCGTGTTATTTGGAAAAAGCACAACATGGAACAAGCACGTCTTTATGTATGAGACGTTGTGCAATACGAGGTTGAAGTGAGAGTAATAAGTGGAAAGTACAAAGGTCGCAAATTGATTGCACCAAAGGGCGAAAGCACTCGTCCAACCCTGGATAGGACAAAGGAAACGCTGTTTAATATGCTTGCCTTTGATATCCCTCAAAGCAATTGCTTGGATTTGTTTGCAGGTAGTGGACAAATTGGTATTGAGTGCCTGTCACGTGGGGCAAGCTCCTGCGTGTTTTGCGACACAAGTGCAGATGCAATCAGCGTAATTAAGCAAAATTTGTCAGCCCTTGGCATTTCAGGTCAACAGGTGCTTAAGCTAAATTACAAAACGGCGTTGGCAAGCTTTTCCCCAAGCCAATTTGATCTAATCTACCTTGATCCACCATACGAGGCAAATTTCTACGTTGAAGCGTTGGATTTGATAGACAAACAACAGTTGCTAAGTCAAGATGGACAGGTAGTGTGTGAGTGTAATCAGCTCTTTGAAATTCCCGTGCAATTTCAAGTAGTAAAGGAGCGCAAAATAGGCACGGTACAATTTGTATTTTTGAAGAGGAAACAACAATGATTGGAGTTTACGCAGGATCGTTTTGTCCCATAACCGTAGGACATGTTGACGCAATTGAAAGAGCAAGCAAAACTGTAGATAAATTGTACGTT
>JAFVXX010000093.1 GCA_017500905.1 Clostridia bacterium | reverse complement strand
TGGTCTTGACGGGCAGCCTATCCACCCTTACACGCTCGCAAGCAGGCAAATTGATTGTAGACAACGGTGGCGAAATTGCCTCCTCTGTGTCAAAATCCGTCAATTTGGTAGTAGTGGGCGAGGATGCAGGCAGCAAGCTGGCAAAGGCTCAGCAGCTTGGCATCCAAATTGTGGATGAAGAAGCGTTTTTGAAAATGCTAAAAAGCAACTAATGTGCAATGCACTAATATATAAACAATAAGGAGTATCTATGAAAAGCATGACAGGTTACGGCAAGGGCGTTGCGTCCAATGGCGAAATGCAGCTTACCGTCGAACTTAAAAGCGTAAACCATCGCTTTTTGGATATCAACACCAAGATTCCACGCTCGTTTATTGCGCACGAGGACGTCATTCGAAGCGTCTTGTCACAAAACGTCAGCCGTGGACACGTTGATGTGTTTATCAACGTTGACCAATTGTCCCAAACCCCACGTACAGTAACGGCAGACGTTGCACTTGCGTTGGGCTACGTACAGGCGGCAACGCAGCTGGCACAGCAAACGGGGCTTAAAAATGACTTTCAGGTCAATTCCTTGATGAAATCTCCCGATGTAATCAAGGTAGAGCAGGTCGAGCAGGATGACGAAGTAGTGCGTCAGCTGCTGCAAGAGGCACTGACCATTGCCGTAGACAAGCTAAACGAAATGCGCCAAGTAGAGGGAGCAAAGCTGATTGCCGACCTCAACGCCAAGATCAATCACGTCGAGCAGCTGCTCAATCAACTGCAGCAGTATGCGCCCGAGGTTGTGGTGCAGTACCGTCAAAAGCTTACTCAGCGTATGCAGGAGGAGTTGCAGGGCGTAGAAATTGATCAGGCAAGGCTACTCAACGAGGTTGCGTTTTTCACCGACAAGGCAAACGTGGATGAGGAAATCACTCGCTTGCATTGCCACATACAAAACGCAAGGGATATTCTAAAGCTGACTCAACCAATTGGTCGCAAGCTTGACTTTTTGGTACAGGAGTTCAACAGAGAGGCAAACACAATTTGTAGCAAATCCAACAACGTAGCGCTTACCAATTTGGCATTGGAAATCAAAAATGAAATCGAAAAGATTAGAGAACAAGTACAAAATTTGGAGTAATATAGGGGATATTTATGAACACTAACAAAGGAAAACTAATCATTTTGTCCGGACCAAGTGGTGCCGGCAAAGGAACAATCTGTGCAGAGCTGCTCAAGCGCCTGCCCGACCTAATCATTTCTCGCTCGGCAACAACTCGTGCGCCAAGACCAAACGAGCAACGCAATCGCAGCTACTTTTTCGTCTCGCAGGAAACCTTTTTGGAGATGGTTGCCAACAGCGAGCTGCTGGAGTACGATCAACACTTTGAAAACTACTACGGCACGCCCAAAAAGTTTGTTTTGGATATGCTCAAATTTGGCAAGGACGTTTTGCTGGAAATTGACGTCAGAGGCGCATTGCAAGTAAAGCAAAACTTCCCTGAAAGCATTTTGTTTTTCATCGAAGCACCCAGCGAAAAGGATTTGTACGAACGTCTTGTCAAGCGTGGCACCGAAAACGAAGAAAAAATCCAAATTCGTATGGCTCGCAACAAGCTTGAGCTTGCACAAAAGCACAAGTATGACTACTGCATCATGAACGACGACGTAGATCGTGCTGTAAAAGAAATTATTTCGATACTTAATCAAAGGAGACAACAACAATGATCACCAAACCACCAATTGACCAACTTACCGAACTTGCAGGCAACAAGTATGCTCTTTGCTGTGCTGTATCCAAGCGTGCAAAGGAACTTAACGAAAAGCAAAAAAATGACGAGCTTGCCTCCAACCTAAAGACAATCTCGTATGCAGCAGAGGAGTTTGCTGCAGGCGAAACCGAAATCAAAAAGTAATATAAGTCATGCCTAAAAATATTGTTTTGGGCGTAAGTGGAGGAATTGCTGTCTACAAGGTTTGCTCACTTGTGCGTCTACTCAAAAGGGCCGGTCACAACGTCGACGTGGTCATGACGGACAATGCAACCAAGTTTGTGACACCTCTTACATTCCAAACACTTTCGCAACGCCCGGTAATTACTGATACGTTTTGTCAAGAGGATCCTGCCGAGGTAGGACACATTGCACTTGCCAAAAAGGCCGATTTGTTTGTCGTTGTACCTGCAACGGCCAACCTAATTGCAAAGTATGCCCACGGTATTGCCGATGACATGCTC
>JAFVXX010000092.1 GCA_017500905.1 Clostridia bacterium | reverse complement strand
CAGAAAGCATGCCGACAACCTAAACATGGGACTTATGAACTACCCCGTACTGATGGCAAGCGACATTTTGCTGTATCAAACCGATTTGGTGCCTGTTGGTAAGGACCAAATGCAGCACTTAGAGCTTGCACGAGACCTTGCAGTACGCTTCAACAACAAGTACTCGCCCACCTTTGTGGTGCCACAAGGCTACGTGCCAAAGGTAGGCAGCAAAATTATGAGTTTGCAAGATCCCTCTGCCAAGATGAGCAAATCCGACGAAAATGAAAACGCCTATGTTGCTTTGACGGACAGCAAGGACGACATTGTGCGCAAGCTTCGTCGTGCCGTAACCGACAGCGACACGGTTGTTCGCTACGGAGAGGACAAGCCTGCAATCAGCAACCTGCTTACCATCTATTCGCTGTGCAGTGGCATGTCCGTTGCCGATGCCGAAAAGCAATTTGAGGGCAAGGGCTACGTTGACTTTAAGTCGGCTGTTGCCGATGCAGTAATCGCCGTTGTCGAGCCTATCCAACAGGAGCAAAAGCGTCTTTTGGCAGACAAGGCCTATCTTGAAGGTGTACTCAAGGAGGGCGCAGACAAGGCAAACTACCTTGCCAACAAAACGTTGTCCAAGGTGTACAAAAAGGTGGGATTTATCCCAAGGATTAGGTAATGTTTGGTTACTTGCAGCTGGACAAATCCACATTGGAGGACGGGCAACGTGGCTTGTACCAATCCTTTATGTGTGGGTTGTGTTTTTCTACAAAAAAGTATTTTTCTAACAAGGCAAGGCTGGCGATAAATTACGACGTCAACTTTTTCAACGTGCTGTTTCACAGCTTTTTGGAGGAGGACGTGCAAATTGACAAGCGCACTTGCTTTTTTCATCCCGTCAAAAAGCGCACTGTGGCAACTCCAACACAGCTGATGGACAATCTAAGCATTGCCAACGTGCTGCTGGTGTATCTCAATTTGTACGACGACGTGGTGGATGACGGTGGCGTCAAAAAGCGCACGGCGCTGAAGATGTTTTCGAAGGACTACGTCAAGGCGCAGGCACTTTTGCCACAGCTTGATTTGATGCTTGTTCAAAACTACCACAGGCTACGTCAGCTGGAGCAATCCGATTGCACAAGATTGGACGAGGTGTGCCATCCGTTTGCACAAATGTCTGAGGAGCTTTGCCGACACGTTTTGCAAACTGACAACAAATATTTGCTTAAATTGTGTTACAACGTAGGCAAATGGGTATATTTGATAGATGCATTGGACGATATTAAGCAGGATTTAAGCAATGGCTCGTACAATGCAATTGTAAAGTGCTTTGGCCTGCAGGGCGTAGGTGACGTGGCAAGCTGCTACGACGAGCTTAGCTTTGTGATGTACTCCACGCTAAACGCCGTTGCAGCCTGCTACAACGATTTGTGCCTAAGCAAGTACAAATGCTTGCTGGACAACCTGCTGTACAAGGCACTACGGCAAAAGACTCAAGGCATATTGGATAAATATGTCAAAGGAGAAACTAAATGAACTTCAATCCATATCAATTTTTGGGGCTTGACTCCTCTGCGACAAGGGAGGAGATAGACCAAAAGTACAATCAGCTTAAGGCGCAGTACCAAAAGGATCGTTTTTTGCCCGGCGAGGAAGGAAACGTCGCAGCAGAAAATTTGGAGCGCTTGGAGCTTGCCTACCGTGACATCCTTGCCAAGCTGGAAAGCCAACAGGCAACCGAGGACTTTGGCAGCATCTACGGTCAAATTGCCGATTGCATCAAAAAGGACGACCTTTCCAAGGCTCAGCAGCTGTTGGACGAGTGCTCGTCTCGTGAAGCAGAGTGGCATAACCTGCAATCCATTGTTTTTTACAAAAACAACTGGTTTTTGGAAAGCAAAAAGCAGCTGGAGTTTGCACTCAAGCTCGAGCCAAGCAATCCTAAGTACCAAGACAGCTACGACAAGCTTAAAAAAATAATTGCTTCGCGCACGGTCAAGCCGGAAGACTTGCGTACAACCGACGCACCACGCACAACCTACGATATGCCGGGCGCTGGCAACGGCACCTGCACGGGTAGTACCTGTTGCGATTGCTTGCTGTGCAACGCTTGCTGCAACTGCATGTCCTGTATGGGCGGAAATTGATGCTATGAACAAAACCAAGCTGATTGCACTTTGCGGAGTTTGCTGTGCTGTGGCAGTCGTGTGCATTGTGGCGCTTTCCTACGTAAAGTGGGTGGCGTTGGCTTTGGCAGTAGTGGCAGCAGTAGTGACGTGCTGTCCGCAAATGGTGGATGGCAAATACGTGTGGTACTCGGTTGCAATTTACCTAATTGCCGTGGTAGTGGGAGCATTTGTATCCAATCCTACCTACCTTGCCCCCGTTGCCCTGTACGCAATGCCCTGTTGCATATGGAAGCTGCATTGCAAGCACAGGCAATCATTGCACCCCACCACCTGGAGGGTTCTTAAATGGATAGGCAGTGTGCTGCTTGCGTTGGTTGCGTTGACGGCAACCTGCCTGTTGATCTGGTGGCTTTGTCCTGCAGTTTGGCAGGCTTGGATGCAGCATAAGCAATATTTGTGGCTGGCAGCGTTGATTGTGCCCGCAGGCGTAGTCGCCTACGACAAGCTGCTGGATGGCGCCATATTTGTAGTGCAAAGGGCCATTGTAAAATCTAAATTTGGCCGGTAATGGCAATTAAAAACACTCTAACCATCGTTGGTTAGAGTGTTTTTTGTACGTGTTTGTAATTACTTGTTTACTTGCTTTTCCAGCAATGCCTTGATATCCTCAAGCAGACCCTCGGTTGTGTGATGCTTAGCCTCCTCGTCGGCAATACGCTTAGCCTCTGCAGCCGCCTCGTCACGCTGCTTTGCCATTTGAGCAATTTCAGCCTTGGACTTGCCTTCCTTGCGCATCTTGTAGTACTCTTCCTTGCTGAAGCCGTGGTAGTCAACGGAGGTCAAGCCTTGTGCCTTGTTAATGAGCTTTACCATGGTAAACAGCACCAAAGCAATCAGGAAGAAG
This sequence comes from Clostridia bacterium, assembly GCA_017500905.1. Lineage (GTDB taxonomy): Bacteria > Bacillota > Clostridia > Christensenellales > CAG-314 > RGIG5495. The sequence continues at coordinate 24,249 of JAFVXX010000092.1, read as the reverse complement.
TTGATGATTGCGCTGATAAATGCGCCCCAGTCAATGTAGATGGAGTTGGCAAAGTCAATTTGCGTCTTTGCAGCGTCAAGGTAGGCAGGCTCACCAAGGAAGGTGTAGATGTTTTCCAAGCCGTTGCCTTCGCCGGGCAAAATCCAGCCAAGAAGGGCGTTGATTAGTGGTTTTAGGATAAAGTTGGACAAGCCGTTGACAATTGCTGTAAATGCACCGCCAACGATAACGCCGACAGCCATATCCAGCACGTTGCCACGAGTAATAAATGTTTTGAATTCTCTAAAAAATTTCTTCATAATTTACTCCTTTTTGTGTTGGTTGGCTACATTATAGCACTTTTTTTTACAACTTTCAATAATTAATATAAATTTTTTACTAATAAAGGGTATAAATATTTTGCAATACTTGAAACTTTTGTCAACTTGTGGTACAATGATATGCGTATAGGTGTTTGTAATGACAAATTTTTTTGCAACTATGACAAAGCAACAAGCAAAAAACGTCAATTCGTTGGTGCTGGCATACGTAGGTGATGCCGTGCACAGCCTTTTCGTGCGGGAAAAATTGGTTTCTACCCACTTGAAGGCAGGCGATTTACACAAAATTGCCTCCAACGAGGTCAATGCGCACGCCCAATCGCAGCTGGCAGAAAATTTGCTGGAGCAGCTGACCGAGGAGGAAAGGGACGTTTTTATGCGTGGTCGCAACAGCAAAAACACCCACGTTGCCAAAAATCAGACGCAGCGTGATTACAAACTGGCAACGGGACTGGAGGCCGTGCTGGGTTACCTTTATCTCACAGGTGACCTGGAGCGCATCAAGTACCTGCTAAACTTGGAGAGCAACGATGAAATTTGAAGGAAAAAATGCCGTTTACGAGCTGCTTAATGCAGGCACGACAATCAACAAGCTGCTTGTCCAAAAGGACGAGACGGGCAAAATTGTTGCCTTGGCAAAGCAGCTGGGCGTAAAAATACAATTTGTAGACAAAAAGGTGCTGGACAAGGAGTCCGTCACAGGCAAGCACCAAGGCTACATAGCAACTACAGTCGACTTTGAGTACAGCGAGCTGGAGGATTTGCTCAGCAAGGATGGCGACAAGCTGGTGGTGGTGCTGGACGAAATCAACGACCCTCACAACCTTGGTAGCATCATCCGTGTGTGCGAGTGCGCAGGCGTTGATGGTATTGTAATTGGCAAAAACCGTCAAGTGCAGGTCAACGAGACGGTTGTGCGTTGCTCGGCAGGCGCAATATCTCACGTCAAAATTGCAAGGGTTACCAACATCAATCACGCCATCGAGCAAATGAAGCAACAGGGCATGTGGGTGTACTGCGCTGATATGGACGGACAAAGCATGTACGACGCCAATCTTACAGGCAACGTTGCGTTGGTGATTGGTGGCGAGGGCAACGGGGTGTCTCGATTGACAAAAAGCCTTTGCGACGGAGTAATTTCCATCAATTTGCGTGGCAAGGTCAACTCGCTAAACGCATCGGTTGCATGTGGCATAGTTGTTTACGAAGCATTGCGTCAAAGGGGATAAATTTTGGAAACTGTACTAAAAGCAAAGCAGGGCGATGTAGACGCCATGAACGAGATTTGTACCGAGTACAAAGGGCTTGTTAAAAGCATTGCCAGCAAGTTTTACCTTGTTGGTGGGGACAACGACGACCTTTTGCAGGAGGGCATGATAGGATTGTTTAAGGCTGTAGGCAACTACGACCCCGACAAGGGTGCCTTTCCGTCCTTTGTCAAGACGTGTGTTTTGCGTCAAATAATTTCGGCCGTCAAAAAGGCCAACGACAACAAAAACCGACCCCTGTACAACTACGTCGAGCTGTCGCAAATATATGACGTTGCTCAAATTGGCGGCAGCCCATTGGACGTAATCATTCAAAAGGAAGGTCAGGAAAAGATTTACCAAATACTAAACACCAAGCTTTCGCAGCTGGAAAAGCAGGCCTTTTTGCTGTTTAACGTAGGCTACAACTACGACGAAATATGCGCCGAATTGGGCAAAAGCTACAAATCGGTGGATGGTGCAATCCAGCGCGCACGAAAAAAATTGCAACTTGTAGGGGGTACAATATGAGCTACGTAGCTTTGTATCGCAAATACCGTCCCGACAACTTTGACGGAGTCATTGGTCAGGACCACATTGTAAATACGCTCAAAAACCAAATTGCCACAGGCAAGGTGTCGCATGCGTATTTGTTTTGTGGTACTCGTGGTACGGGCAAAACCAGTACGGCAAAGATTTTTGCAAGGGCAGTCAACTGCATAGACAGCACGGATGGTAATCCATGTGGCAAGTGTCACACCTGCAAGCGTCTGGCAGAGGCAAACCTTGACATAATCGAAATGGACGCTGCCTCCAACAACGGCGTGGACTACGCCCGTGACATAAGGGAAAAGGTTCAATACCCACCACAAATTGGCAAGTACAAGGTGTACATCATTGACGAGGTACACATGCTTAGTACAGGAGCCTTCAACGCACTGCTTAAGACGCTGGAGGAGCCACCTGCCCACGCAATGTTTATTTTGTGCACAACCGAGGTTCACAAAATCCCTGCAACCATACTAAGCAGATGCATGCGCTTTGACTTTAGGCTGGCGCCCACCGACGTACTGGCAAGCCACGTGGCATCCATTTACGACAAGGAGGGAAAGGCGTACACCAAGGAGGCCGTTTTTGCCATTGCAACTGCGGGCGAGGGTAGCGTGCGTGACAGCCTTTCCATTGCAGACCGTTGCTACTCGCTGGGACAAGGTCAGCTTACCTATGATGACGTAATGAACGTTTTGGGGGTATCCTCCCGTCAGGGTGTAAGTCAGCTGGCAAATGCCGTGCTTGACAACCAAGCAGGCGCAATACTTCAGACGGTAGACAGCCTTGTCAATCAGGGCAAGGATATTGGCCGGTTGTGCAAGGATTTGCAAATTCATTTTAGAAACGTGCTTGTGGCAAAGACCTGCTCCAACGCAAAGCAGCTGCTTTGTTTGCCGGACGATGCATTTGATGCAATCATGGATGCTGCAAAGGGCGCAACCGTCAACAAGCTGCTGTACGCCATCGATTGCCTTGCAAGGATGGAGGCCGACCTTCGCTTTGCATTGTCGCCCTTGATGCTGTTTGAGGCAACGTTGCTGCGTGTAGGCGCATCTACAGGCGAGGTGGACGTCGAAGGACTGGAAAGACGCATCACAAGGCTGGAGCAACAGCCCAAAAACCTTGCTGCCGACACCATGCTTGTGGTGGATCGCACCAACTTTCAATCGGTGTGGAACGGCATAAAGGTGGAGCTGGAGCGTCAAAAGTACAACGTTTTGGTGGAAATTTGGAAGCAAATTGAGGCTAAGCTGGAGGGCGACACCTTTGTGGTTGTTTGCCAAAAGGGCTACTACGAGCTTATTCAAAGCGACTACTACAATTTGCTGCAGGAAATGCTCAAACGCATGGTAGGGCTTAAGTTTAGCCTGCAGCTGAAGCAAGTCAAAAAGGACAACGTTGACCAGCAGCTAAGCTCGCTTGGAAGCAACGTTCAATTCAGTAAATAATCTAAGGAGATATATCAATGGGAAACAAATACGGATACAATGGCAAAATGGGTGGTGGCAACAGCATGCAAAGCTTGATGAAGCAAGCTCAACAAATGCAACAAAAGCTGATTGAGGCTCAACAACAACTGGAGGAGCTTCAAGTAACAGGCACGGCAAGTGGTGGCATGGTAAGCATCACCTGCAATGGCAAAAAGGAGATTTTGGCTGTCTCCATCAAGCCGGAGGTAGTGGACGCTGACGACGTAGAAATGCTGGAGGACTTGGTGCTTGCTGCAATAAACGATGCCTACAGCAAGGCAAAGGCCGAGGAAGACAGACTTATGGCTCCATTTGCAGCAATGAAGGGCTTGATGTAATATGAAAGTGACCGAACCTATTGCAAGGCTGGTAAACGAGTTTAGCAAGCTGCCCGGTGTTGGCAAAAAAACGGCTCAACGCTACGCCTTGTGTGTGCTAAACATGACCGACCAACAGGTGCAAAACTTTGCAAATGCACTTGTAGAAACCAAGCAAAACGTAAAGATGTGCTCGGTATGCGGCAATTTGACGGAAAGTGATCCTTGCCACATTTGTTCTACTCGAAACAACGCCGTAATTTGCGTTGTAAAGGAAGTAAAGGACGTGATGGCAATCGAGCGCATGGGCGAGTACAAGGGCGTTTATCACGTGCTGGGTGGCGTAATAGACCCACTTCACGGTGTCAACGTGTCCGACGTGCGCATTGCGCCACTTTTTGAGCGTTTGGCAGGCAACGTGGAAGAGGTTATACTTGCTTTGGACACAACTGCCGAGGGCGAAGCCACCTCTACCTACATTGCACGCACGGTAAAAAGCTTTGGTATCAAGGTTACTCGCCTTGCACAAGGCATTTCTATCGGTAGCGAATTGCAGTACACCGACGAGGTGACGCTTTCTAAGGCGTTTACCAACCGTAGAGAATTGTAAAATAAGCAAATTAAAAGGGATTGACAGTTTGTCAATCCCTTTTTTGTGTAAGTTACTTTTTCTTTTTTTCAATTACAAACTCTAATTCCATGTAGTCAAAGTCGACACTTTCCACAAAGTCACGTGGCTTAAACTTTACGTGGTTGAAGGCAAAAAAGTGTCGCAAATTGGTGGGCGTGACGATGGGCGTGGGCAAATCCAGCTGCTGACAAATGTCGCACAGCGTTTCGTCAAAGCTGTACTGGTCAATCAACGCTTGCTCATGCAGTAGGCTGCGAGTAATTTTTTCGCCGAGTATGGTTTTTGCCCAAATTTTCATAGCAGTTTCTCCTGTGTTACTACATTGTAGCAAACAATTTGTGTTTTGGGTAGTTTTTTTGCTCAAATTTTTTGCAACTATTGACATTTTTTTTGGCTGTGATATAATTAAAGAAAACATATTGGAGGTTTTTACATATGGCAGCAAAAGGAAAAGCACGTATCTTTTTTGAAAAAGTGTTTGATAAAGCAGGCGAGGTGCTTGCATTTGTTACCCTTGCAATTTACGCAGTGTGGCTACTAAATGCGCAACTAACCTTTATCACCAACGAAACGGCCCTGTACATTATCGAGCTTGTTCGCTTGTGGGCTCCAATGCTACTTATGGCAGTAGTTGGTATGGAGTTTGCAATGAATCGCAAGTTTTTTGTCAGACTAATAGTTTACATTTTGATTGCAGTAATTGTAATTTTGATGTTCTTCCCCGGCACTTGGGAAACAATTCGCAACTCCGTAGCAGGATTTTTGCAAGGAATCTAATCTAAAGCCTAAATTTGCCACCAACTTTGTTGGTGGCTTTTTTATTTTACTGTTTACATATTGCCTTGGGTATGATATAATAGTAAAACAAAGGAGAAAATCTTATGAAAATTGGTATAGTGGTAGCCATGCAAAAGGAGCTTGATCCATTTTTGCAAGGCAAGCAAGTACAAGTAGAAAAGGTGCACAACTTTACGGTGCACAAGTTTGAAATGGCAGGCAAGCAAATTTTTGCCGTGCTGCCCATGTCCGTTGGCGAAATTTGCGCAGCCAGCGCAACGCAAATGCTAATTACCAGGTACAACGTGGATGCCATCATCAACTTTGGCGTGGTGGGTGCATTGACACCACAAATTTCGTTGTGTTCCATGATGCTTGTAGACAGCGTAGTGCATCACCAAATGGATACAACTGCCTTTGGCGACGAGTTGGGCAGATACAACTGCTTTGAAGCAAGGGAAATCTACACCGACAGACGCTTGCTTGCGCTTGCGCAAAAGGTGGATGGCACGTTCCCGCTTGTTCGTTGCGCATCGGGCGACAAATTTGTAGATAGTGCTACGGAAAAGCAAGCCCTTCACGACGAGTTTGGCGCACACATTTGCGAAATGGAGGCAGCAGGTATCACAATTTGCTGCAGACTAAACGACGTGCCTTGCTTGCTTGTCAAGGTTGTATCGGACAGCTTGACGGGTGGCGCAGGCGAATTTGAACAAAACGTACACAAGGCAAGCGAGCGCTTTAGGGAGTTTGTAGACCAACTTTTGACACAAATATAGGGGGCTAAATGGATACAAAAACCAAGGTTGCCGTTGTGTCGGCAACGGAATACGAGCAAGGTCAAATTGACCTTGCTGTGCAAAACTTAATAAATCAACTGGGTGGCATCGAGGCGTTTGTTCCACAGGGGGCAAAGGTGCTGCTTAAGGCCAACCTTGTGCGTGATATGTCCCCCGACCAACACGGCACAACGCATCCAACCGTGCTGATTGCTTTGGTCAAACTGCTGGAGCCACTTGGCTGCACGGTAGTTGTGGGCGACAGCAGTGGCGGCTTGTATACCAAGGGCTACATGGGCGTTGTGTACAACAAGTGCAAGATGACGGACGTTGCCAACGCAACAAGCGCAACGCTAAACGACGACTTTGATTTTCAACGTGCCGAAATTGACGGAGTAAAAATCAAAAACGTAGATATTTGCAACAGCTTTTTCAATGCCGACGTGGTAATCAACGTAGGCAAGCTTAAGACGCACTCCTTTACAGGCTACAGCGGCGCAGTCAAAAACAACTACGGCTTGCTCCCGGGGCTTGTCAAGGTGGAAATTCACAGCCGTTTTCCTGATTTGTGGGACTTTTGCGACGCATTGGTGGATATCGAGCAGTTTTCCAGTCAAAAGGTGGTGCTAAACGTAATTGACGGCGTAATTGGCATGGAGGGCGCAGGCCCAACCAACGGCAAGCCTAAGTTTATTGGCAAGCTGATTGCCTCTGCCAACCCCTACTTGTGCGACGTGGTGGCAGTAAGCCTTTTTGACGATCCATTTAAGCAACCACTTTTGCAAAAGGCCGTGGAGCGTGGCTTGTTGGACGAGGGCTTGACCAATTTGGACTTTGACCTGTCCACCCTAAAGGATGACTACGTTGCCGACTTTGACAGGGTAGAGGTTGTTTCCACCAACACCTTTTTGAACATGCCAAAGTGGATGAAGCGACTTGCAAAAAGGTACCTCACACCCAAGGTAAAAATCAACAAAAAGCGTTGTAAGGCATGCAAAAAGTGCGCTAATCACTGCCCTGCAAAGGCAATCAAAATGGACAAATGCTCCAACTCGGTGGGCAAATGCGCCAAGGTAAACCAAAAGGAGTGTATCAGGTGCTTTTGCTGTCAGGAGCTGTGTCCGTACGACGCAGTCAAGCTTAAAAAGTCGTGGCTGTACCACGTAATCAGGGCGTTGTCGCACACCAAACGCAAAAAGAACGGAAGCGTTGAAACAGTTGACTAATAGATTAAATTGTTGTATAATTTATAAAAAATAAGCAAAAAAGCCTGTGCAAACGGGCTTTTTGCAATGCATTAAGCAAAAAGGAGATAATTATGGCAGAAGTACTATTGACCGAAGTTGGTTACAAAGAAATGCAAGAGAGACTTAAGTTTTTGAAGGAAGTCGAGCGTGCAAACGTCGCAGAAGAAATCAAGGTTGCTCGTGGCTTTGGTGACCTTTCGGAAAATGCCGAATACGACGCAGCAAAGAAAAGACAAGCTGAAGTGGAAAGCGAAATTTTGGAGCTTGAGGCTCAATTGTCCAAGGCAAAGATTATCCGTGCAAGAGAAGTAGAGTTTTGCGAAATTGTTGCCGGCAAAGAAACGGCACGCAAAAGCTACAAAATTGTAGGTACTGCCGAAGCCGATTTGTCCAAGGGTTGTATCAGCGACGAATCTCCTGTAGGCAAGGCTCTTTACCTTGCAAAGGCGGGCGAAACGGTAGACGTCAAGCTTCCAAGTGGCAAGGTAAAGACACTAAAAGTGCTAAACGTAAAGTAACAAAGAGGTAAACTACCAATGAGTAATCAACCACAAAACAAACCCGTTGCTACCGAGCAAGAGTTAAACGACATCTTGCGTGTCCGTCGTGAAAAGCTGGCAAAGCTGACGGAGGAGGGAAACAATCCATATCTTGTAACCAAGTTTGACAAAACCCATTTGTCGGCGGACATCATTGCCAACTTTGAGCAAATGGAGGGTCAAAGGGTTTCCATTGCGGGCCGTATGATAAGCCGTCGTGTAATGGGCAAGGCAAGCTTTTGCCACGTGCTGGACGGCGCAGGTCAAATCCAGCTTTACGTCAAGCGTGACGACATTGGCGTGGATGAGTATATGGCATTCAAATCCTGGGATATTGGCGACATTGTTGGCGCAACAGGCGTAGTTTTCCGTACGCAAATGGGCGAAATATCGCTGCATTTGGAAAGCATTTGTCTGCTGTCCAAGTCGCTTTTGCCCCTTCCCGAAAAGTACCACGGCTTGACCAACACCGACATTAGATACCGTCAGCGCTACGTTGACTTGATTGTCAATCCCGAGGTAAAGGACACTTTTGTAAAGCGCAGTCGCATTTTGAAGGAAATCCGTGCATTTTTGGACAACCGTGGCTACATCGAAGTAGACACACCTGTTTTGCACACGTTGGAAATTGGCGCAAATGCACGTCCCTTTAAGACGCACCACAACAGCTTGGATTTGGATATGTACTTGCGTATCGAAACCGAGTTGTACCTAAAGCGCCTGATTGTCGGTGGCTTTGAAAAGGTGTACGAGGTAGGCCGTATATTCCGTAACGAAGGTATGGATGCCAGCCACAACCCCGAGTTTACCTCCATCGAAATGTACCAAGCATACAGCAACTACAAGGACATGATGGATTTGATTGAGGAAATGTACCGTCACGTTACACGCACGGTTGTTGGCAAGGACGTAATTACCTACCAAGGGGTAGAAATTGACATGTGCTCGCCTTGGGAAAGACTTACCATGGTGGAAGCAGTCAAAAAGTACGCAGGCGTAGACTACAACGAGTGGGCAACCGATGCCGATGCAGTTGCATGTGCCAAGGCTCACAACGTGGAGCTTGACAAGGACGAAGCAGCAACCAAGGGCAACGTTTTAATTGCTTTCTTTGAGGCATTTGTAGAAGACAAGCTTATTCAACCAACCATCATCTACGACTACCCTGTCGAAAACTCGCCTTTGGCAAAGCGTAAGGCGGATAACCCAGCATTTACAGAGCGTTTTGAGTACTTTATCTATGCAAGAGAAATGGGCAATGCGTTTAGCGAATTAAACGACCCAATCGACCAAAAGGCACGCTTTGTTGCCCAAGTAGAGGCAAAGCGCAAAGCAGGCAATATGACGGCCGAAGTAGACGAAGATTTTGTAACTGCGCTCGAGTACGGCTTGCCACCAACGGGCGGCTTGGGACTTGGTCTTGACCGTTTGGTAATGCTACTAACCGACAGCTCTACCATCCGTGACGTATTGCTGTTCCCAACAATGAAACCAATCAGCAAGTAATACAAACAACAAAGAAACGGACTGAATTTTCAGTCCGTTTCTTAATATAATTTTGGCAACTGCATTGTGTTTGGTTGTTAAATGGTGTAAATGGTGGTATAATGGACGTATCAATTTTTAAGGATTACCAATGAAGAAAAATTTTTTGTGCGAAATATCCTATATTTTGGGGTTGGTGCTGCTTGCAATAGGTACGGCGCTTATGACAAAGGCAAACTTTGGCGTATCTATGATTGTTGCCCCTGCCTACATTTTGCATCTCAAGGTGTCTGAGTTTTTGCCTTGGTTTTCCTTTGGGGTGGCAGAGTACGCAATCCAAGCCTTGTTGCTTGTTGCAACCGTTGCCGTGGTGGGCAAATTTAAGTGGTACTACCTGTTTAGTTTTGTAACTGCCATTTTGTACGGACTTGCCTTGGATGGCGTGATAGTTGTGCTGGATTTGGTCGTGTGGGAGCATCTTGCTCTTCGCATTGGTGCGTTTGCTGTGGGATTGTTGCTTTGCACAACGGCAATAGCACTTTTAATCAACACCTACCTTGCGCCCGAGGTTTACGAGCTGTTTGTCAAGGAGCTTTCTGCCAAGCGTGGCGTATCCTTTGGCAGGGTAAAGATTGTCTACGACGTTACAAGCCTGCTTGTAGCAGTAGCAATGACGGTTGTCTTTTTTGGCTGGTGGCCGTTGCACGGCATTGGCATAGGCACGGTTGTTACGGCAATACTAAACGGCTGGCTTATTGCTGGCATATCCAAGTGGCTAAACAAAAAGTTCAATTTTGTGGACGGCTTGCCCTTGCGAAAATATTTTAGCTAACTTTACGGACAACGTTGGTTGCCCGTTTTTTTGGTTTGACCACATTTTTTAAGTTTATTTTACATTACGTATTGTAAAATGTAGTAAATGATGTTATAATAAAATATAACACATCAGTCAAAGGAGAAAGGCTATGTACAAGTTTTTTGCTTATCTCAACCGAATGAAATACATCAAGCGTTGGGGACTTATGTACTGTAGCGTGGACGAAAACATCATGGAGCACAGCCAGCACGTTGCAGTGGTGGCACATGCCCTTGCAACCATATCCAACACCTACTTTGGTGGTAGTCTCAACGCCGACCATATTGCCGTCAAGGCGTTGTTTCACGAAACCAGCGAGGTGCTTACGGGCGATTTGCCTACCCCCATCAAGTATTTCAATCCCGAAATCAGGGATGCATACAAAGGGCTGGAGCGCATATCCAACGACAAGCTGTTGGGTTACTTGCCTGCCGAAATGTCCACTGTCTACGACGAAATTGTCAACGACGAGGACAGCATCGAGCACAAGTTTGTCAAGTATGCCGACAAAATTTGCGCCTACGTTAAGTGTGTGGAAGAGGTAAAGATGGGCAACAGGGAGTTTGTCAAGGCAGAAAAAAGCCTAAAGGGCGAGCTTTCTAAGCTGGGCAGCAAGGAGGTGGACTACTTTGTTGAGCACTTCATCCCTGCATACAGCTTGACGTTGGACGAAATGGAGTAGCCAATGCTAATTTTTGACAACGTTACAAAGCGCTACCATTACGAGCAGTACGACACAATTAGCGGCCTTACGTTGACTTTAAGCGACAAACTCAACACCTTGCTGATTGACACGCAAAGTGGCAAAACAACGCTGTGCAAGCTAATTTTGGGGCTGGAAAAGCCAACCAATGGTAGCATATACTACAACGGAGTGGACGTTTGCACAATTGAACCCAAGCAGCTTGACGCAACCTACTTGTGCAAGGAGTTGTTGCTGTTTGAGGGCAAAACTGCATTGTACAACGTAGCCAAGCCCTTGCTTTTGCGAGGATATTCCAAGCAGGATGCAGCAGCCAAGGCAACTCAAGCATTGGCTCAGGTGGGCGTGGATGCCAATGCAAAGGTAAGCAAGCTTTGCGTTGAGGACAAGGTGGGGGTAGTGCTGGCACGGCTGTTTGCCCGAGGCAGCAGCATGGTGCTGGTGGATGACTTTTTGCCCTTGCTTACGCCTGTGCAAACTCAGCAGCTGATGGACTACCTAACCAACGCAAATTGCTTTGTGCTTCATCTTACAAGCCAGCCGGATTTGGCCTTTGGCAAGGTGTATTTGTGGCACGACGGCAAAATAGTTACCGACAACATTACGCAAGTGCTACAGCAAGCGCTGTGGCTAAACAAATATTAGGAGATTTTTTATGAGCAACTACAATCGTGATGACGACTTTTTTTCTAGCGAGTACGACAAAATAGCAGCGCAAACGCAACCCAAGCAAGCTCAGCCATCCAATGCCGACGTAGAGGGCTGGTACAGCCACCAATCCCCACAGCCTGCACGTGCACCACGCAAAAGATGGGGCATTGCAGTTGTAAGCATTTTGATGGTGCTGGCGTTTGTGGGTGGATTTGTGCTTTCATCCATATTCAAGCCGGTTACATCGGAGGATTTGCTAAACGAAGTAATCAAAACCATCGAGGAAAAGTTTTTGTGGGGTGAGGAAATCACCGACGAGCAACAAATGGTAATGGTTGAGCAGGCCGGCACGGCAATGCTGCAATCGTTGGATAGATACAGCCGATTGCTGTCACCACAAACAGCGTACGAATTGTTCAACCCTGTCCCCGTGCAAATGACGGGAGGCGAGCAAGGCTACTTTGGCTTTGGCTACCAATACGCAACCTTTGGCTTGTACGTTTCGCAGGTGTATTCCGACAGCAACAGCTACGGCAAGCTGCAAGAGGGCGACCTAATCGTGCGCTTTGAAAATTGCTACGGCTCAAGTGGCAAGCTGGAGGATATCAACGTAGTAGATTACTCTCAACAAGAGCTTGTTGACAAAATGTCAAAAATTTCAAAATGCACAGTCAAGCTGCTGCGTAATGGCAACCTTGCAACGTGCAATTTGCAGCGTGCAGACGTGGGCAACGGCAACGAAGAGTTTGTAATGGTAGAGTACTACTTTGGAGAAGACAACACCAACATGTCTACTACGCCACAAAACGGCGCAGCAATTTCTACCGTGCAAGGACGCAAGCTAAAATTGCTTCCCAGCCACGTGGGCTACATCAGACTTAACGAGTTTGAGCACTACCCGCTTAGTGCAAGCCAAGATGTAACAGCCGAGCAAGAGTTTAAAAAGGCATTGGACAAATTTAAGGCAAGTGGCAAAACCAAGCTGATTGTCGACCTTAAGGGCAACCCCGGTGGTTACGTTTCGTCCGCCTGCAACATAATTGGGCTTTTGGCAAAGGACAACTCTCAATACGGCAAATTGCTGGGCTGCACCCTGCAGGATCGCCACAAAAACGTGCAATCCTACTACGCAGAAGCCGGCTACAATATGTACGACCACTACTTTGGTGCTCAAGATGGCGCAACAAAGGACATAGTAGTGTGGACGGATGGCAACAGCGCCAGCGCAAGCGAGCTTACAACGGGTGCGCTTTTGGATTACGGCACGGCAATTCAAATGGGCACAACAAGCTACGGCAAGGGCATTGCTCAAGTGGCAGATCCGTTGCCATATACGGGCACGGCCATCGACGACAAGGGCAACCAAGTGGAGTACAATTGGTACGTGTACTACACAACGGCGTACTATTTTTCGCCAAGGGGAATCAACATCCACGGGGTGGGCTACACACCGGAGGACAAGTACAACAACCTTGCCAGCTACGGCGAGTTGGTTACGGCTGTAATTGACTACTGGGGCTAACTTTTATCAATTAATCAAAAAAAGGAGGACGTCATATGAAAAAACTGCTTTCATTGCTCGTGGCAATGCTAATTGCAACGTCGGCATTTTTGCTGGTGGGCTGTCAGGCAACCAATGCCTACAAAGAAGTTGAGGCCATCATTGATGCCCAAGGTCAAAGGGTGGATTTTAACTACCAAAGCACCGTTTTGGGCAATCAACAAGTGTCGTTGTACTGTGACAATAAGTTGATTATGCAAATCTACGTTGGAGACAACCCATTGCACATGAAGATAGATGCTCGTGGCGATCACGTTTCGTATGCGTATCACGACAAGACGGCAAACAGCTACGTAGTGTTGGAGCGAGACGACGACATGGAGGTGGAACGGATACGTGTTTACGAGGTTACGGCAAACAACGATTACGTCAAGCTTGACCGTACTCATGCAAACTACCAACAATTTTACGACACGGCAATGCAAAATTTTGCCGAGTGTGACGTAATTTTTTGCGACGTAATTGCCCAACTAACCAACGGAAAATATACATCCCTTCGCCCATTTTTAGATGACTGACGTCAAAGCAAAAAGCAAGCCTAACAAAGGCTTGCTTTTTTTGTTGCGCTCAATTTACAGTTTAATCAATTCGTCCACCAAGGCGTTTAGGCGTTGACGTTGCTCGGCATTTAGCAGGGGCGTAATTTTTTTTGCAAAGGCAACAAGCTGGTCGTTGGTAAGCTGTCCCTTTGCCTTTTGCTCTATTACGTTGCTAACAATGTCACGCACAAGCTGGCTTTCGCCACCCTTTTCGTACTTTTTTGCAAGCGCTTGCATTTGACGGATTTTTTCGTCCATTGCCTTGTCGCCCGTGGTGGCTGTGGTGCTTTGTTGAGTAGCGTTGCTTTGGCTGTTTGCGCCCTTTCGTTGGTCGTAAAAGTAGTTGCGTGGGTCGTTGTTCATGGGTTTCTCCTTAAATTTGATATCACTAATATTTATATGTCGGCATATAATGTATTGATTACAAAAAACAAGTGGAGGATGCTGATGAATCTAACAACAATTGCCTTGGCGTTGCTTGCCTACAAATTGTTAAGTGGCAACTCCACGGCAAGCAAAGGCGACACACCCAAGGTGGATTTTGGTCAATTTTTAAACGACGACACCCAAAGCTTGTTGCAAAGCGTATCCAAGCTGCAAGACAAAGCAATCTCGCAGGAAGAAAAATCCGGCGCAATTTTTCAATTGCTGACCAATCCTGCCGTGCTTAGCATATTAAACAACCTTTCGGGAGGCAAATCCCAAGGTGACACTACGCAAAGCAGCAGTAACAAGCAACAGCAGGAGGAAGCTTTTGCGCCCCGCAATCAGCAGGACGATTGTCCACAGCAACAGCCTGCCAACGCCCATCAAAACGACGAGGGCTACACCTTTAGAGCCCCGTCGGAGGAGGCCAAGCAAGGCTTTGCCCCCATCGAAAAAATTGCCGGCGTAGAAGTTAGCCACAAATTGTACGCCCTGTACGACAACTGGTACGCAAAACCAAGTAAAAAGTAGCAAAAAATAAGGTTGTTTCACGAAAGTGTGAAACAACCTTTTGTTGTAATTTCAATGTGGTTTTCAATAACTGTTTTGTTTACGAGTTGTAGTCGTAGGGGATCTTGTTTTTGCGCTCGCCGTTTAGGTTGATTATGTAGCCATCTTCTACCTTGCACCACCAGTTGGGGTCATTGCCGGGCAAATCCTCCAAAATTTCCGCATCCGTCACGTCCGAGCTACGCACAACTTCCAAGTCACCAACAAAAATTTCTATCATGGCGTAGTCTCGTCCGTCTTTGTGACTAAATACTACTTCAAAAGTGTTTGATCTAATTTCCGAAAGTATAATTGTTCCTATTGCACCTTTTTCTACGCCTTCACTTTGGTATTTATCTGTTAAAACCTTTACTGCGTCTAAATATTTCATAACTAATGCTCCTTAATCCTTTAAGATATTGTATCACAAATCTCCTTACAATGCAAAAGCCTGAAAGAGTTTTTCTTTCGGCTTGTTAAGTAATTGGATCACGGCTTTTTTTCTAAATCAAGTTTTTGTGCCAACTATTTGCAGAGAGTAGCAAAAAATAAGGTTGTTTCACGAAAGCGTGAAACAACCTTTGTTGCTTTTTGTAGCAAATTGCTTATTAAGTTAGATAACCCATTCGCCGTCTTCAAACACAAGGGTGGTGGTGCCGTCGTAAGATACGCCCTCAATCTTTAGATCCTTGGTGCCAATCATAAAGTCAACGTGTTGGATGCTGTCGTTTGCGCCCTTGTTAAGCAACTCGTCTGCCGTCAAATCGTTGCCGTTTTTGACGGTTGTTGGGTACGCCTTGCCAAAAGCCAAGTGACAGCTTGCGTTTTCGTCAAACAAGGTGTTGAAAAACAAAATTCCACTGTTAGATATTGGGCTGTTTTTGCCGATAAGTGCAACCTCGCCAATGTGAGATGCGCCCTCGTCCGACTCGATTAGTCCCTTCAACGTGTCGTAGCCCTTTTCGGCAGTAAAGTCAACAACCTTGCCATCCTTAAACGTCAAGCTAAATCCGTCAATTACGTTGCCGTTGTAAACAAGTGGTAGTGCATTTTTAACAACGCCGTGCACCTTGTTTCGGTGTGGTGCAGTAAATACTTCTTCCGTTGGCATGTTTGCCGTAAACATAAGTCCGTCTTGACCTTGCTCCTCGGCTGCAAGCCACAAGTGATCGGTGGCAAGGCCTACCATCAAGTCGGTGCCGTTGCCGGATGTAAAGTGCAAGTATTCAAAGTTGTTGTCGTTTAAAAAGTTTGCATGGCGATGCAACGTTGCAATGTGCTCTCTCCAAGCCTCGGTTGGGTTTTCTTGGTCAAGACGCATAATTTTGCCCATAGCATCCCACATTTTGTCTACTGCAGCTGCAGGCTCCAAATCGGGGAAAACCGTCTTTGCCCAAGCCTCGGTTGGCATAGATACAATTGTCCAGCGCAAGTAGTTGGACATGGTTGCTTTTCTAAAGTCAGCCATAGCCTTGCTGCCTGCAACGTTTACCTTTGCAAGCTTGTCAGCGTCAACGCCTGCGTAGATGTTGGGGTCACCTGCAGAAATGCTAATAAGCGCAACTTTACGCTCGATGCAGTATTTGTTAAACTCCAAAGCAAAGCTTGGTGTTTCGCACAAGGTTTCGGTGGTGGCGTAGTCAAAGTTGATACGGCTTTGAATTTCGTCTCTCCATTGAATATGTACACGCTTTGCGCCTGCTTCGTAAGCTTTTTGGCTAATTAGGTGGGCAAAGTCGGCGCATTTTACGTCGCAACGGATAACAACCTCTTGTCCCACCTGGACGTTTGCGCCAATTTTTACGGCAAGCTCGGCAAATTGTTGCATTTGTTTGTTTGTAAGCATATTTACTTCTCCTTTTGTGGTTGGTATTTGTCTACTATTATACTATTTAGAGGCACTAAAGTCAAACTTTTTGCATTTAGCACTTGAAGAAATTTTGCCAATATGCTACAATGGTACTAACAACAATTTAGGAGAAGTTTACTATGAAAAACCCAGTTGTAACAATCACTATGAACACAGGCAAGGCAATCAAGGTAGAGCTGTACCCAACCGTTGCTCCCAACACCGTCAACAACTTTGTATCCTTGGTAAACAAGGGCTTTTACAACGGCAAGACCTTTCACCGTGTAATCCGTGGCTTTATGATTCAAGGTGGATGTCCACTTGGCAACGGCACAGGTGGCCCGGGATACGCAATCAAGGGAGAGTTTAGTGGCAACGGTTTCAAAAACGAGCTTAACCACACCCGTGGTGTAATAAGCATGGCGCGCGCAATGAATCCCAACAGCGCAGGCAGTCAGTTTTTCATTATGCATGCCGACAGCCCACACCTTGACGGCCAATACGCAGCATTTGGTCAAGTGGTAGAGGGCATGGACGTAGTGGACGAAATTGCCGATCAATACACCGATTGGATGGACAAGCCATACGAGGCACAAGTGATGGAAACGGTGACGGTAGACACCTTTGGGCAAACCTACCCCGAGCCAACAAAGGCGTAAACAAAACACAGCAAAAACAAAGGACACTCGCACGAGTGTCCGGTTTTTCAAAATGTCGCAAAAATTACGACCACTTTTGCGCTAAATGGTGTATAATGGTTTTGTAAGGGGGAGGTAGATTACAATGCTACAAAAAATCCATCAATATTTGCAAGAGCAACTACAATGCACGGCAGACGAAATTGCATCCTTTGATTCGTCGTCGGTGTACGTGGCAATGGAAATTGCAATGTATGCCCACCGTGACCAAGCACGTTTCAACGGCGAAAACCACTTTGGCTACGTCCATCGCATTTTGCAACGCTACCGTGACCTTGTTGGCATCGTAGAGGACGACTACTTTTGCTTGGACGTGGATTTGCTTGTGGACGAGTGCAACGTGCCTTACGAAGGCATGCAAGAGCTGTGCTTGTTGCAGGACGTAGTGGCGCAAACGGACGTTACAATGGACGACGTACAGCAAGTTTTTGACCAATTGGGGCTTAAAAGCTTCTTTTTGGTACACATCAAGCCTGCCTTGGAGATGCTTTCCCAAGCAAGGCTTGACGAAACCTTTTACGTTGCCAACCTTGCGCAAAGTCAACAAGCATCCATTGTCAAGTTTTTAAGCTACGCCGACGAGTTTGACGTGCGCAAGCAAATGCCGGATGCCGATGCTCAAAGGGCACGCATGCAGGATTGCGTTGCCTACTGCCGTTTTTTAGATGACAAATGGGGCTTTTTGCAAAACGTCAAAAAGTACTTCCAGCTAAAAGGCAACAACTAACGCCAACAACCGGCAAGGCTTTGTTGCCGCCGTTTTGAAAAATAGGTTGTTTTTTTAGTCTATCACAACAAAGCATAACAACACCGTAGGGGCAGATTTTCTATCTGCCCGTTTTGATTTGCTGGGCAAAACGGGCGACCTGTGGTTGCCCGTAAAACTTAAAGGACACTCGTGCGAGTGTCCTTTTTTGTTTTTGCATTTTATCTAATATTGGTACCTAAAATATCGTTGCAATAATCACCAAACGCCTTGCTGTAATACAATTCTTCACCTAAAAATTCTTTAAGCGTTTCTTTGTCGTCTATAAGGGATAAAATAAATATTTCTACCATGCAGTCATCAAATCCAACTGCCAATATTTCGTTTTGAAAGCTTACGGGAGCACTTGAGTTTTCTGTTGCGACAAGGTTAGTATTTGTAATAAAACTATTAATTTTTTCTTTTAGTAATTGTTTAATATCCATCATATACTACAAAAGTACTACTAAAATTTAGTAATGTCAACTAAAATTTAGTAGTTTTGTGTATTATAAAGGTATGGAGTATCGTATTGGTAAACGCATAAAAGAGTTGCGTGAGGAGATAAAAATAACACAAAAACAGCTTGCTAAGCTTGTTGGTAAATCACCTACAGCCGTTGCAAGTTGGGAGCAAGGTTTAAGTGAGCCGTGTGTAAACGACTTGCGTTTGCTGTGCTCTATTTTTGAAGTTTCTGCCGACTATTTGCTTGGATTAGAGTAAATAGCAAAATTGTGTATCAAACTATTCATAAATTAAAAGGACACCTGCATAGGTGTCCTTTTTTTGTGTTGTCAATTAATCATCAATGCAAAGAAGCTCGGCAATGCTTACCTTAAATAACTTGCAAAGCTTTTTCAAAGAGGCAATGCTTGGCTCTGACCTGCCTTGCTCCCAATGGGCATAGCAGGTTTCCGATACGCACAACTCTTGTGCTACCTGCTTTTGCGTGTATCCAACGGATTCTCGTATTTGCTTCAAATTGTCCTTAAATTGCTTTTCCATACTAAAAGTATACCCTTAACTGTACAAAATGTATTGACAATGTACAAAAAGTACAGTAAAATTATGTAAACTGTACAAATGATACAGTTGCAAGGATAACATGAACAAAATTAGAAAAATAATAAAAGAAAAAATTAGTGAATATATTGTCGCTAACAATTTGGCGCCAACATACGATTGTGATGCGCCCAACGACTTTCAAGATTACGTTTTGTCGTGTGGGTTTAGTGATGAAATGGTAGATATTTTTGTGTTGTCACTAATGAGCGAACAACAAGACCTTGTAAATTTTTTAGGTAAGGATTTGTATTGCAGCAAAGATTTTGAAAACTATTGCAAAAAAGTTGTTGACACGGCTGGAAATTAGTCGTCAAATGCAACAGTCAAAGATGTAATACGTAATGTGTTTAACAAGACCTATTAAACTACAAAAGGACACTCGTGTGAGTGTCCTTTTGTTTTTGTATTTTTGTTTGTCTATCTATTAAACTCTATCAATTAGAAGATGTAGATTCTATCTGCAAGGTATTGCTCAAGGTTTTCAAGCGATACTCTTTCTTGCTCCATGGTATCACGGTTACGTACTGTAACACAGCCGTCAACTTCGGTGTCAAAGTCTACAGTTACGCAGAAAGGCGTGCCAATTTCGTCTTGACGACGGTAGCGCTTGCCAATGCTGCCTGCTTCGTCGTATTCGCAAACAAAGCGTTTGGTCAGCTTGTTGTAAAGCTCGGTTGCGCTTTCGCCAAGTTTTTTAGAAAGTGGAAGCACTGCTACCTTTACAGGTGCAAGCTCGGGGTGTAGGTGAAGTACAACACGGGTGTCGCCTTCGCCAACCTCTTGCTCGTCGTAAGCGTTGGTCAAAAATGCAAGGAAGGCACGGTCTGCGCCAAGGCTTGGCTCAATTACGTACGGTACGTACTTTTCGTTGGTTACAGGGTCAACGTACTCCAGCGATTGACCGGATACGTTTTGGTGTTGGGTAAGGTCGTAGTCGGTACGGTCGGCAATGCCCCACAACTCGCCCCAGCCAAATGGCATCATTACTTCAAAGTCGGTTGTGCCCTTGCTGTAAAAAGCAAGCTCTTCTGGGTCGTGGTCACGTAGGCGAAGGTTTTCTTCCTTCATGCCAAGGTCAAGCAGCCACTTTTTGCAAAATGCCTTCCAGTACTCAAACCACTCAAGGTCGGTGCCGGGCTTGCAGAAGAACTCCAACTCCATTTGCTCAAATTCACGTATACGGAAGATGAAGTTGCCCGGTGTAATTTCGTTACGGAAGCTTTTGCCAATTTGCGCAATACCAAACGGAACCTTACGGCGAGTGGTGCGTTGCACGTTTTTGAAGTTTACAAAAATACCTTGCGCTGTTTCGGGACGTAGGTAAACGGTGTTTTTAGCATCCTCCGTTACGCCGATAAACGTCTTAAACATAAGGTTGAACTGTCTGATTGGCGTAAAGTCGCAGTTTCCGCAAACAGGGCAAACAATTTTGTTTTGTGCAATGTATTCCGACATTTGTTCGTTTGTCCAGCCTGCAACGCCAACTTCCAAGCCCTTTTTGGTTTGGTAGTCTTCAATCAAATTGTCTGCACGGTGACGGCTTTTGCAGTTACGGCAATCCATAAGTGGGTCGCTAAATCCACCAAGGTGTCCACTTGCTTCCCAAGTTTTTGGGTTCATCAAGATTGCGCTGTCAAGGCCAACGTTTAGTGGGTTTTCTTTTACAAACTTTTTCCACCAAGCTTGCTTGATGTTGTTTTTAAGCTCGACGCCAAGTGGGCCGTAATCCCAGCTGTTGGATAGGCCACCGTAAATTTCGCTACCTGCATATACAAAACCTCTGCCTTTGCAAAGATTGACTAACTTGTCCATTGTAACTTTTGCCATAAGTACTTCTCCTAAAAAAGTGATATTTATATAATAAAATCTTTATTGATTTTTGTCAAATAAATACCCGCACTTTGTAAAATTGTTTGGCAAAATTGCTTTACGTGGATTGGTTTTGTCTGCAAAGGATGTACTTTTGCTTGGTTGCGTTGCCTCCTCGAATGTGACGCTCGGCCATGTTGACATCCAGTATTGCCATCACCTTGTGCCACTTGGTTAGGTCTATCATACGCAGGCGCTCCTGCAAATCCTTGTGTACGGTGGATTTGCTTACGGCAAAGTGCTTGCCTGCTTGACGCACGGTTGCGCCCGTTTCAAGCACGTAGTTGGCAATTTCTGTCACACGACAGGCTATGTAGGGTTTCATGCTTTGCTCCTTACAGGTGGTGCTATATTGTATTACACAGAGCGCTAAATTACGACAAAATTGTCAACATTTTGTGCAATTTTTGTCAAAATTGCAGTCGACTTTTTTATGCAAAAAAACATCTTTTTCGTCAAAAGTCTTGCACGACGTGCAAAAGTATTCAAGAACAATGCCAAATTTTTCCTAAAAATTAGTAAAAATGCAGATTTTTCGACACTTTTGTACAAAAGTAGTGCATTTATAACATAAAATCTGTTTATTTTTGTGAAAAAGTGTGTTACAATGTTTGTACAACGTTTGAGGAGAGAGATGTTATGGTAAAAGTTGGACTTATCGAGCAGGAATCTTTGGCAGAAATGCTGGTACAAAATGGTTACGAGGTTGTGTTTGATTGTGCAGGCGTTGATGCTCGCAAGTATATCGAGCAAACGGATGCTGACGTAATCGTAACCGATTTGGTAATGGCCGGAGAGGATGGCTTTGCGCTTATCGAAAAGTACAAAAACAAAAAGTTTATTGTTGCAAGCAGCCTCAAAAGCGAGGTTTTTATTGTAAAGGCATTGGACCTTGGTGCAAGCTACTACCTGATTAGACCAATCGAATTTCCACTTTTGGCGCAGCGTATCAATCAGCTTGCCGAAAAGCAACCACAAAGCAAGGTTGTTTGGCGCAAAAGCGTCGCCGACAAAACGTTGGATGAGCGTATAAGCAGCATTTTTGTAAGCGTGGGCATACCTGCGCACATAAAGGGCTACCAATTTTTGCGTGAGGGAATCAAGCTGGTGGTGGACAATCCTACCATCATCAACAGCATTACAAAGAATTTGTATCCCAGCATTGCCGAGCGATTTGACACAAGCGCAAGCAAGGTGGAGCGTGCAATTCGTCACGCAATCGAGGTTGCGTGGAATCGTGGCAGGATAGAAAACATCAACTCGCTGTTTGGCGTCAAAGTGTATTCGTCTGCAGACAAGCCCACCAATGGCGAGTTTATTGCCCTGCTTGCCGACAAAATGCTTTTAGAGTGCACCTACTGAAGGCTTTTTGTTTGTAAAGCACAACTTGCATGTGCGCAAATCGTAGGCTTTTTGTTGCGTTGCTGTAGTGGTGGCGAAATCGGCAGGTGCAATGACTGTTGCAGTCACTTTGATTACAAGCACAGGTAGTGCTTCAGTGTACATTTTGTCAAAAAATTTCATTTTTGCTATTGCTTTTGTATGTTCAATGTGTTATAATACCCCTGCTGGAAAAAATTTTCCAAGTACGTGCAGGGGGATTTGCTATGCAATACCTAAAAAAGGAAGTTAAGGAACGCATTTTGTGTGCTGCAATGGAGGAGTTTAAGCAATATGGCTATGCCGATGCATCCATTCGCAACATTGCAAACAACGCAGAAATTTCACTTGGCAACATCTATCGCTACTTTGCCAACAAGGAGGCATTGTATCTTACCATCATCAATCCATTGCTGGAGGGTATTCAGCAAGTAATCGAAAAGGACTTTGTTTTTGATGGTCGCACCATGAAGGAAATTAGCGAAGTGTTAGTAACCTTTTTGATGGACTACAGCGACGAAATCATTGTAATTCGCAAGGGCAACAGCATCCACTACGACAATTTTATGAACTACATTGTCAAGGTTGCAAGCACAAAGGTGCGTGAAATGATGACCAACGCATTTCCACAAATTCAAAGCAAAATTCAAAACGAACATTTTTACGACGTAATTGCCGAAAGCTTTTTGACGGCATTGTTCAAAATTTTGCATCCGGGCGACAGCAAGGAGGTGCAAGAGCGCAACGTAAGAGAGTTGGTTACCTTTTACTTTGGTCACATGCACGACAGATTTAATCATTTTGATATGTAAATTTACAAGCATTTGGGACGGCTTTGCCGTCCCAATTTTTTTTGTCAACAAAAATTTAGGTATTGACAAACGGGGTAATTAATTTTATAATAAAATTAAATTAGTATACTGGAGGTTTGCAGATGAAAAAGTCTTACAAAATTGCATTGGTTGTAATTGCAATGCTGATGGTAGCTGCGCTTAGTGCGTGCAACGTGTTTAGTCACACGCACACCTATGGCGACAGCTGGCAGGCCGACGACAGCAACCACTACAAGGTGGCAACCTGCCACAAGTTTGCCAAGGCAGAGGAAGCCCCTCACACCTTTGACGGAGGCAAGCGTGTAGACGGCGTTTTGCAGTACACATGCACCGTTTGTCAGCACGTAACGACAAATCCAATGGGCGACCACAAGCACGAGCTTACATTTGTAGCACGTCAACCTGCAACGCTGGAGCAAGCAGGCTGGCTCAATCATTACGCTTGCAGCGTTTGCTCGGCAATATTTACCGACCAATCGGCAAATACAGCAATGTCAAAGGACGAAACGATCGACCCCGTGTTGACCGTGCTTGCGTTGGATGTTTTTGGACAACCCACAACAACCTACGAAATTGGCCAATCCTTTGATGCAGGCGAAATGGTTGTAAAGGCAACCCTGTCGGATGGCTCAACCATTGTCGTGCAAGATTACACGGTAAGCCCTGCAACCTTTACCGAGGTGGTGGACTACGTTACACTCAGCTGGCGTGGCCAATCCATCAACGTATACGTAGACGTTTTGCAAATTTATTCGGTAAGCGCAGTCAAGTCAATTGAGGTTGGCACAAAGGCTACCGTCAAGGGCTACTACGTTGGCGTTGCCGATGAAGGACCAAGTGCCGACAAGGAAGTGCTTGTAAAGGACGTTACAACCGACGACGTTGTTTGTGTGCGCAACGTCCCTTACGGAAGCTGGCCCAACGTTGGCTATCAATATGGCGACCTTGTTTGCTTTGAGGCAACGGTTGGTGCTGACAGCGGAAATCACACTCCAAACAAATTATTCTTAGATTTTGCCTCCACCAACGGTGATATCAATTCCACCATTGTAAGCCAAGGCAACAACGTAGGCTACAAGCTGGACAACGTTGTCAACGTGGGCAGTTGGGATCAAATGAAGCAATTGTTTGCAGTAGGTAGCATCAAGGAGGGTACCTACGT
>JAFVXX010000091.1 GCA_017500905.1 Clostridia bacterium | reverse complement strand
TTTGTCGGACAAAAAGTCAGCACTCATCATTGTTTCTCACGATCGTTACTTTTTGGACAAGGTTTGCAATCGTATTTGGGAAGTAGACAACGGCAAGGTGTACACCTACAACGGAAATTACGGTGCCTACAAGCTGCAACGTCAGCAACGACTGGATTTTGAGCAAAAGCAATACGAGCGTCAACAAAAGGAAATTGACAAGCTGACCGACTACATCGCTCGCAACAAGGTGAGGGCATCTACTGCAAACATGGCAAAATCCCGTGAAAAGCAGCTGGAAAGGATGGAAGTGTTGGATGCTCCACAAACGCAACGACGCCCACCAAGATTCAAATTTGCATCCACTACGCAGCCCACCAAGGAGGTGCTTAGCGTACGCAATTTGACGGTGGCTTTTGGCGAGCGAAAGGTTTTGGATGGAGCATCGCTACTGGTTGAACGCAACCAAAAGGTTGCCTTGATAGGGCTAAACGGAACGGGCAAATCCACCCTGCTTAAGGCAGTTTACAATGGCAATTGCTACCCATCAAACGTTGTTTTTGGCAAAAACGTAAGCGTTGGCTACTACGATCAGGAAAATGTCAACCTAAACGCCAATTTGACCGTATTGGATCAGCTGTGGTTTGACAACACAAGGATGAGCCAAACCGAAATACGAAACCTGCTTGCACAAGTAACGCTAACGGGCGAGGCTGTATTCAAAAAGGTAGGGCAGCTTTCGGGTGGCGAGCGTGCCAAGCTGGGACTTGCCGTGCTTATGGCAAAGGATAACAACTTTTTGCTACTGGACGAGCCTACCAACCACTTGGATTTGCCCAGTCGTGAAGCCTTGGAGCAATCATTGAAAAACTACGAGGGGACGTTGCTGTTTGTATCTCACGATCGCTACTTTGTCAACGCTGTTGCCGACGTAGTGGTGGAGCTGGAAGACGGCAAACTTACTGCCTACAACGGAAACTACGACAATTTTATTGCCGAAAAGAAAAAGCAAATGGAGCAGCAAGCAGTAGTTACCCCCGTTGCAAAGCCAATGTCACAGCCAACAAGCAACTATCGAAGTGCAAAGCAACGTGCTGAGGAAACAAACAGAAAAAACAAAATTAAGCAACTGGAAAAGCAAATGACCGATTTGGAGCAACTGCAAGCCCAACTTCAACAGCAAATGGCTTTGCCTGAGGTTGTCAGCAATTACTCTAAGCTTTCGGTTGTTATGGAAGAACTAAAACAAGTAGAAGCAACCTACGAGCAGGTTTGCTTGGAGTGGGAGCAACTTATAGACTAAATGAAGACAGTACTAATTACGGGAGCCTCCCGTGGCATTGGAGCCGAAACGGCAGTAAAGTTTGCCAAGCAGGGCTACACGGTGTTTATCAACTACAATCGTAGCCAACAGCAAGCTGAGCAGCTAAAACAACAACTAAACGAAATGGGGCTTGACGCACATTTGCTGAAAGCTGACGTATCCAACGAGCAACAGGTCAAGCAAATGTTTGATTACGTCAAAAGGTACGCAAAAAAGCTGGACGTATTGGTGCTTAATGCCGGCGTGGGCTTGCATCAGCAGGTGCAGGACGTCAGCATTCAGCAGTACGACAGCGTAATGGATGTCAATGCAAAGGGCGCATTTTTGTGCGCAAAGTATGCCGTACCCCTTATGCTGGACAAATTTGCCGGAAGCATAGTTGCCGTCTCATCCATATGGGGCTTGCAGGGTGCATCGTGTGAAAGCGTGTACAGCATGAGCAAGTTTGCTTTGGTGGGTTTGGCAATGTCCTTGCATGCAAAACGCCATTTGCCTACTTTTTCTTCGCAATGCTCGTCTAAAATACGTTTTGCGTCCTTGACGATAGGCGCACAACGGCGGTTGTAACCAACCACGAATTTTACTTTATTTTGTTGAATTATC
>JAFVXX010000090.1 GCA_017500905.1 Clostridia bacterium | reverse complement strand
CCGTCTGTTGGCAAACTGGTTCCAAAAATGCAACAGACTGCATTTATTTTATATGCCATCTATTTTGTTATGACAATTATCGAGATCATCCTTCTTTTGTGCGGTGGCATGCCTTTATTTGATTCCCTTTGCCATGCTTTCGGCAACCTCACGTGAAACCACTCCGTAGGTGTCCACAAGGTGTGGGCTTACTCCCAAGCGATTACATTTGCTTGCAATCGAGTATGTAACCAGTCCCTCGTACAGCACGCTACTTACCCCGGGGACCTCTACCAGCTTTGCACAAACTTGTCCACCTGTAAGCGATTCGGCAACGGCAATGCGCTTTTGCACCTGCTTTAGATGCTGCACTACAACCTGCTGCAAGCTTTCATCCTTGCTGCTGTACATGTAGCTGCCAAATTTTGTTACAATTTGTTTGTTGACCTGATCTACAAGCTGTCTTGTTGCACTGTTTGTAAAGGTCAATGTCAGCTTGGAGTCAAGGTTGACCGTTGTGCATTTAAGTACAACGAGCTTAAGTGTAGCTAAGTCAGCTACAGCCTTGACAACCTCCTTGTTTTGCAATCCAAAAATTTTGTACGTAAGCTTTAGAGTTTGTGGATAAATCTTTTTTACAAAGGGCAAAAAGTAGGTGTCAGCAACAAACTTTACTTCGTAAAGATTGTTGGGCAAAACGAAAATTCCCGTTTTGCTTATTTCGCCAAAGCAGGCTGATTGTGTGCAAAAGTTGCAAGTGTAATGCACAAAGGTCTCGGGCAGACTGCAAAGCGAATCCAACAAATATTGTGGAGGCATAGGCTGCTTGGTAAGCGTACACAGCTTTTCCACGTTTTTTTCGGCAAACTTGTCGTAGTTCATTGCCAGCCCAAAGGTGGATGCAACCAAATTTTTGTAGGAATAGTTTCCACACAGCACCACTGCCCTGCTGCTTTTTACAGCATTGGATAAATGTGTCGATATTGTTTGATCATCACCAATCGTCAAGGTGCACGGTATCAAATTGTCATCCAAAACACCTTTGACAAAGGCGACGCTTTCGGTATATTCGTTACAAAGCAAGGTAATCATTTGACGTCACCACCAAATACTTTTTTGTTTTGAACAACGTATATTACGCCCGAAACAACCGTCATGGCTGTTGCCAGCGCAAAAATGGCTGCTGTGGCGTACGAAATTGCGTAGTAAGGCCATCCTGTGCCAAGCAAATTGACAAATGCAGGGCATTGCAATGCAACAACAAGAGGCAACGCAACGTCTTGTAGGATGGTTTTGACCTTTCCAAAGACGTTTGCGGCAATCACTACACCCTTGCTTGCGCCAATTTGTCTTATTGCCGAAATCAGCAGCTCTCTGCCTACAATAATGGTTGAGCATACAGCAAGCGTAACAACGTATTTTTCATCAGCTTGTGAGACAACGCAAAACAACGCCGAGGTTACAAGCAACTTGTCGGCAATTGGGTCCAACAATTTGCCCAAATCGGTTACCAGATTGTTTTTGCGTGCAATGTAACCATCCAAAAAGTCTGTCAATGTGGCAACGACAAATATTGCTGATGCAACCAGTCGAGAGTATTCCCACGACAAAAAGTAAGCTGCCACAAACACAGGCACCAAAAATATTCGCAGTAAGGATAGCTTGTTTGGTAAATTCATAGTAGTTTTCTTCAGTCTTGTATTACTTGTGCAATCAAGTCGTATTCCAGCGCATTTGTAACTTGCGCTTCAACAAATTGACCAATTTGCAAGGGGTTTTTGCTGTGCAAATACACCACTCCGTCAATTTCGGGAGTCATAAAAAAGGTGCGACCACAGTAGACGTAGCCATCAACGTTTTCTTCAACAAAGTCAT
>JAFVXX010000089.1 GCA_017500905.1 Clostridia bacterium | reverse complement strand
CCTGCAACAGCGCCAACAGCCGGAATAGAATTCATTGTGCCACCAAGAGCAAATCCAAAGGAAATTGTTGCAAATACACGTCCCGCAATTGCAGGGTTTACAACGTTGTTACCTGTACCACCAAACAACATCTTTGTTACTACGATTGCAAACACACTTGCAAGCAACGTTACGTACCAAGGTGTATTAGCGTACATATTCATAGCAAGTAGCAATGCTGTTACAAGGCTTGTAAAGTCAAACTCTTGTACAATTTGCTTTGCAGGAACCTTTTGTGCAAGTTTGTACAAAAACTCCGAAAGCAAGCAAGCAAGGATTGCTACTGCAAAGTTTAGGACTGCGCCCAAACCAAAGTAAACGCAACCAACAACACATGCAGGTGCAAGGGCAATGCACACGTCAATCATGATGCGTCTTGTTGTGTTTTTAGCCTTTACGTGAGGAGAACTGGAATAAACTAATTGTGCCATGTTTTATTTAGCCTCCTTTGTCTTAGATTTTGTAAGTCTTACCGATTGAACGATTTGACGCTTTGCTGGGCAAACGTATGCGCAAGCACCACATTCCATACAGTACTTTGCTCCTGCCTTTACTGCTGCTTCAAAGTCGCCGTGAGTAGCGTTGAAATCGATATCAGCAGGCATCAGATTCATTGGGCATGCTTCTACACACTTGCCACAGCTGATGCATGGCGTTGACTTAGCCAAGCAAACTTCCTCACTTGTCAATGCCAAGTAACCCGAGCTACGTTTGGTTGTTACACCGTTTAGGTTTGCAAGTGTTGTACCCATCATTGGGCCACCATCTACAACCTTTACTGTGTTGTCGGCATTGTATTGGCAGAGTGACATGATTGCACTAATTGGTGTACCAACACGTACAAGCAAGTTTTTAGGTGCTTCAACCCCCTTGCCGGATACTGTCAATACACGTTGATACAATGGCTTGCCAAGTACAACTGCTTGGTACACTGCATATACTGTACCTACGTTTTGCACTGCTACGCCAACCGAGCTTGGTAATTTGCCTGCAGGCACCTTGCGCTTTGTTGTTGCGTAAACAAGTTGCTTTTCACCGCCTTGAGGGTACTTTTTCTTCAAAAGCACAACGCTGATG
Source organism: Clostridia bacterium (assembly GCA_017500905.1). Taxonomy (GTDB): domain Bacteria; phylum Bacillota; class Clostridia; order Christensenellales; family CAG-314; genus RGIG5495. Next base: position 2,162 of record JAFVXX010000089.1, on the reverse strand, counting down.
CCTTCAAATTGGCTAAGTGTTTGATATGCTTCCAACTTGTTGGCTTCGATTCCAAACACAACGTTGGAAACGCCCAATGCCTTTGCTACAAGCAAGGCACCTTGTACAACCTCTTTTGCGTTTTCAACCATCAAACGATTGTCGCAGTTGAGGTAGGGCTCGCACTCTGCCGCATTGATAAGCAACGTGTCAATGACGTCAGCCGGAGAAAGTTTTACTGCCGTAGGGAAACCTGCACCGCCAAGACCAACAATGCCTGCTTCGGCAACTCTGTTGACAATTTCTGCTGGTGTTGGATCTACCAACGGATTCATGGAAACTACGTTGTCTGTGTTTCCGTCTGCCTTGATTTGGATGTATTCACGCTCAACGCCATCGTTGTCCACACGCTTTACCAAACCTACAACTTCACCCGATACAGGTGAGTGAACGTTTGCCGAAATTGCACCGCTTCTTTCTGCAATCAGCTGACCCTCTGCCACCAAATCGCCTGCTTTGACAACAGGTGTTGCTGGGGCGCCAATGTGTTGCGAAAGAGCAACGAAATATTCGGGGACGATTGGCATTTGCTCTACAGCAAGGTACTCTGTAAGGTACTTGCCGTCAGAAACGTGTACACCGCCTTTGAATGTTTTCATAAAAGCAATTACGCCTCCTAAAAATTTTTTGACTGTTAGACTGCATAGTTATGAGTTTAACTACACTATTTTAACATAAATATTATTTAATGTAAATTAAATACACCCGATATTTGCACTTTTTTACCCTTAAAAATCAAAAAATTGCAAATTTTGCACAAATAAAAAACTCCACCTGAGTGGAGTTGTAGCTTTAGTCTGCTAAATTACGTCAAAGCAGATTTGCTTGTAAAACATGTCTTTAAATTGCTTTTTGTCTTTGGTTTGTCCCAAAATCCACATTGTTTTGGCAAAGGTTGCCTCCAAAGTCATTGAGCGAGCTTCAAGCACGCCTTCAAACGCACACAGGCGCTTACCCACCTCATACACGTCCAATGCGCTGCCTTCACGCTCGACCTGTGTGCCAATGATGGCAAAGTTGCCTTGGTCGACGTACTCCTTAAGCTTTTCCAAAAAGTCCTGAGCCTCGTACTTTGGCAAGCCACCCGAGCCAAACGACTCGATGATTACTGCATCAAAGTGTTGCTTCAAGTAATCAAAAATGTTTGCATTCATGCCGGGTGTCATCTTTAGCACAAATACGTTGGGATTGAGATTGTTGTAAAATACGGGCGTACCCATTGCCTTGTTTTGAATGTAATGAATCACTCTACCATTGCGAACAACTGCAACCTCGGGGTAATCCACGCTGGAAAAGGCATTGAAGCTTTTTGTGCGTGTTTTGCGTGCACGTGTACCCAAAATAACCTTGCCGTCAAACACAATTTTTACACCGTTGGCATCATCGTCTACGCAGTAGCAAAAAGCATCGTACAAATTGCCTCTTGCGTCGGAATCCTGCTCGTAGATGGACTTTTGCGAGCCTGTAAGCACAATGGGCTTGGTGCTGTTTTGCACAAGGTAGCTAAGTCCGGCGGCAGTATATGCCATAGTATCCGTGCCATGCGTAATTACAAAGCCATCGTACTTGTCGTAGTTGTCCTTGACAATTTGCGCCAGCTCCACCCAATGCTTGTGGTAAACGTTGGTGCTGTCAAAGTAGAAAGGCTGCATGGTTGTTACAGTGCAAAGTGATGCTATTTCGGGAACAAATTGCAAAATTTCCTGTGCTGAAATTGTTGGCGAAAGACCTTGTCCCATATTTTTTGATGCTATCGTGCCACCCGTGGCAATCATAAGGATGTTTTTCAAAATTGTTTTTCCTTTACAAATTGATGCTTAAATTGTACCACAAACGACAGCTCTTGACAACACTTTGCAAACTAATTGCAAATCTTTTACGTCTAAATAGTTGCAAATTTTACAACATTGCTATATAATTGTGGTATGCGGATGTGGCGAAATTGGCAGACGCGCAAGATTCAGGTTCTTGTGGGGGCGACTTCGTGCAGGTTCAAGTCCTGTCATCCGCACCAAATCAGTATAATCCGAACCAAATACTTGTAACGAGTGAATGGTTCGGATTTACTTTTACTCTTTAACCATTATAACGGTAGGAATTCAAGTTCCTGCCGTTTTATCTTT
>JAFVXX010000088.1 GCA_017500905.1 Clostridia bacterium | reverse complement strand
GCATACAACACCTTGCCTGTCAACGCACCCACTACAAAGTAGGACAATGCAGGAAGCAACGGGAGGTAATCTGCAGGCGAAAACTTGGTTGAGTTGCCACAATTTACCAGCACCACCAAAGCGCCTCCATCCTGCAAAGGATGTGCCATAAAGTAGTAGCCCACCACTGCAAGCAGCACAAAGATTACAAGCAACAAGACGTCCACAGCCTTTGCTGCCTTTACCGACAGCCGTGCTTGCAACAGCTGCACAAAATAGTACACAAAGCAGCAAATTGCCAAGACGTGTATCACGTTGAAGTTTATTTCCAACGGAAGGTAAACAATCTGCGACAAAGCTGACGTCACAGCTGTCAGCAACAATGCCACGGCTGACAACCTAATTGCTCTTTTTAGATTGCTTGCACTCAGATTGCTGCTGATGCCTGCAACAAACACAAAGGCCATCACAAAGCCGTTGTGGGTGGCATACTGCAATGCCCCGAGCGTTGTTTGTTGGTTGTAATATGCGTTTGCTACGCTACACAGCCAGCTAAACATGGCTGTTGAGGCATCTTGGCAAAAGTACCACAAGTTGAACATCATATGGTCAAAAATTACAAACAAAATCAAAAAACCACGCAAAAAGTCCACTTCCCACACACGTTGAGAAGGGGACTTTGTTTGATTGCTTGTATTTACTATTTCACAATTGGGTTGGCTCATTTGTAAACCTCGTCAATCACGCCACCACCAAGACACTTTTCGTCGTCGTAAAACACAACAAACTGCCCCGGAGTTACAGCACGCTGCTTGACGTCAAAATCCACCCTGACCTTGCCATCATCCAAGACAGTAACCGAAACGGGCTGCTCGGACTGGCGATATCTAAACTTTGCGTAGCACTTGAAGCCGGCTGCAGGCTGTTGTGGAATCCAATTGACGGATGAAGCCAACAGCGCCTTGGACATAAGCACGCTTTCATCACCGTGCGAAACAACAAGGCGATTGGTTGCCATGTCCTTTTCGACCACAAACCAACGGTCTTGACTTTCCTTGGTGCCACCAAGCCCCAAGCCACGACGTTGCCCCAAGGTGTAGTACATCAGCCCTACGTGCTCGCCCACCTTGTTTCCATCCAAATCAACCACATCGCCCGGTTGATTGGGAATGTAGCTTTGCAAAAATTGCCTAAAGTTGCGCTCGCCAATGAAGCAAATGCCCGTACTATCCTTCTTTTTGGCGTTGACAAGGCCCCACTTTTCGGCAAGCTGTCTTACCTCAACCTTTTCTAAATTGGCAAGTGGAAAAATTACCTTTTCCAGCTGCGATTGCGAAAGTTGATTCAAAAAGTAGGTTTGATCCTTTGTTTGATCCTTGGCCTTTAGCAAGTAATGCTTGCCATCCTGATGCCTGATGCCACAGTAATGACCTGTTGCAACGTAATCGGCACCCAGCGTCAATGCGTATTGCAAAAATGGGCCAAATTTAATTTCCCTGTTGCACAAAACGTCGGGATTGGGCGTTCGGCCTCGCTTGTATTCATCCAAAAAGTAACTAAAAACTCGCTCTTGGTACTGCTTGGCAAAATTGATGGAGTAGTACGGAATACCAATTACGTCGCAAACCTTTTTGACGTCGTCAAAATCTTGCTCGGCAGTACAGCAGCCGTTTTCGTCCTGCTCCTCCCAGTTGTGCATAAACAATGCAATTACGTTGTAGCCTTGCTCTTTAAGCAGCATTGCAGACACTGCGCTGTCTACACCACCACTCATACCTATTACTACAGTCTTACTCATAGCACCTTTTCTTTGTTAAGAATCTTAAACGTTTCGATAAGCTCTTTGTTGGTTGGAGTATACTTCATGATGTCAACCAGCTCGACAAAGGGCAAGGTTGGATTTGCTTTGTTTAGCTCCTTACGCAAACGGCTGATAACCTCAAAATGCTCCTTAGAAACCAACAAATCATCACGAAGCGTCCTGCTTTTGGAAACGTCAATGGAGGGGAACAAACGCAAATCGGTTGGGTTTTCCTCCAAATATATTTCGACGTTGCTTACACTGATAAACTCTCTAAAAATTACTTCATCAACAAAATCCGTGTTTGTAGATACCGTTGCAAGCACAGTCAAGCTGCCTCCCTCTGCAACCTTGCGGCCCGATGCAAACAGCTTCTTTGGCTCCTGCAGGGAGCGTATGTCAAAGTTGTCTAATGCCGACAATGCGCTGTTGTCACGTGCTTGATTGTACGCACGCACCAAGCGAGATACACCGTCCATCAAAACAACTACGTCTTGGCCACACTCCACCCTGCGTCTTGCATTAGAAAACAAGCCCTCGGCAACGTTGATGTGCATTTCGACAGGCTGGTCAAAGGTGCTGTACACCAAGTGACAGTTGGGGATATCCTTAAACTCTTCAATTTCCTCTGGGCGCTCGGCAACCAGTAGCAAATTTAGCTGCACGTCGGGGTGATTTTTACTGATTGCGTTGGCAATCCTTTTGAGCAAAATTGTTTTGCCCGACTTAGGGGGCGCAACAATCAATCCACGTTGTCCTTTACCTAAAGGCGCAATCAGGTCGATTAGACGCAAGGTCAACTCGTCCTTAGACACCTCCAGCTTGAGCTGCTGGGTGGGATAAACAGCCTTGAGATTGTCAAAGCTGTTTTGCTTGCTTACAGAGTGCATGCACGAAACGTCGTTTACCTCGTGAATAAACACCAGCGATGGCGCCGGTCTGCCGGGGAATTGAGTAGTTGAGCACTTGATTTTGTCGCCGGGTTGTAATCCAAATCGCTTGATTTGAATTGGCGGAACATATACGTCAGACTCGGAAGAAACGCCCAACTCTTGACGCAAAAAGCCGTATCCGCCCTTTTCGATTTGCAATATTCCTACTGCTTGTGATTTTTCCATTTTCTATTGCTCCTCATCGTCTTTGCCATCATCAAAAAAGACAGAAGTGCTTTCCAGATGGTCGGCAGGCGGCCTGCCAATCTTTATGCGAGGTTGCGGGTGCATGCCAAAAAAGGCATTTCTAATTGCCTCTACCAATTGTGCTCTCTTTTTTGCGCCCGGTACAACACCATAGCATTCACGTGCAAAT
>JAFVXX010000087.1 GCA_017500905.1 Clostridia bacterium | reverse complement strand
CGATATCGTAATCTGCAGCCTGAATAAGCTTTAGAAGAATGTTTTCTACGTCTTCGCCAACGTATCCGGCTTCGGTTAGAGTGGTTGCATCTGCAACTGCAAACGGCACGTTTAGCACCTTTGCCAAGGTTTTTGCCAACAGCGTTTTGCCGCTACCAGTTGGACCAATCATCAAGATGTTGCTTTTTTCCAGCTCCACCTCGTCAGCATCCTTGTGTTGCATTGCATTTACCCTTTTGTAGTGGTTGTAAACGGCAACGGACAACGTGCGCTTTGCATCGTCTTGACCAATTACGTAATCGTCAAGCTTAGCTTTGATTTGGCTGGGCGTAAGTAACTTAAAGCAATCGGATGATTTCTGCTGCTTTTCAGCCTCTCTAAGCTCGAGTATTTCGTTGCACGCACGTACGCAATCCTCACAAATACAAGCACCCTCGGCACTTGTAAGCAATTCCTTTGCTAATTCTTCCGTAGCACCGCAAAAAGAACAACGTTGCATCTTTACCTTCCTAAAAAATTACTTGTGAGTGTAGTAAACCTCGTCTACTATACCATATTCCTTAGCCTCTTGGGCTGTAAGGAAATTGTCTCTTTCCGTATCGGCTTTGACCGTTTCGTAATCCTTGCCTACGTTTTGAGCAAGCAAGCGATTGAGCTTTTCCTTAGTGCGCAAAAGCTGACGTGTGTGGATTTCCACGTCTGTTGCTTGACCTTTGGCACCACCAAGGACTTGATGAATCATGATTTCGCTGTTTGCAAGCGAAAATCTTTTGCCTTTTGTGCCACTTGACAACAAAAATGCACCCATGCTTGCTGCAAGTCCAACACAAATTGTGGATACGTCGCACTTGACGTAATTCATAGTGTCGTAAATTGCCATGCCTGCAGTTACGCTGCCACCCGGGCTGTTGGTGTACAAGCAAATATCTTTTGTTGGATCCTTAGATTCCAAGTAGATAAGTTGTGCAACAACCGTGTTTGCAACGTCATCGGTGATTTCGCCCGAAAGAAAAATTATGCGATCCTCCAGCAATCTGGAGTAGATATCGTAGCTTCTTTCGCCTTTGTCAGCGCGGTCGACAACCATAGGTATCAATGCCATTTGTTTCTCCTTTAGTTAGGCAATAGTGTTTTCGGCCTTCAAGAAAGCCAAAAGCTTTTCGGTAATTACTTGGTTTTCGAAGTACGCCTTGTGGTCTGGAGACAATGTTGCTTCTACTTCCTTGACGTCCTTGTTAAGTTGAGCAGCGTATTCCTTAATTTTTGCATTTACCGACTTTTTGTCAGCCTTGATTTTTTCAGCTTTGACAATTTGTTCAAACACCAAACGTGTCAAAACGGCCTTTTGTGCACGATCCTTGTGGCTTGTGCGAAGGTCTTCCATTGTGGAGTTGGTGTATTTGAAGTAATCTTCGATAGAAATGCCTTGGTACATAAGTTGTTACTTAAACTCTTCGATGTAGTCGTCAATTTGTTCCTCGATCATCTCTGAAGGGATTTCTACTTGTGCGCCTGTTACTACAGCTTCAACAAGATTGCTTTCGTCTTGATGTTGAGCAGCCTTTTCTTTGTCGGCCTTTATGCTCTTTTTGATGTCAGCTTTGTATTCCTTAAGGGTAGAAAACTCGCTTACGTCCTTTGCAAACTCGTCGTCAACCGTTGGCAATTCCTTAACCTTGATTGCATTTACCTTTACAGCAAACACAGCAGCCTTACCTGCAAGCTCTTCCGAGTGGTATTCGGTTGGGAAGGTTACGTTGATATCCTTTTCCTCACCAATGTTCATACCAACAAGTTGCTCTTCAAAGCCTGGGATAAAGGTGTGGCTGCCAATAACCAACGTTTGCCCCTGAGCTGTGCCACCTTCAAACTTGACGCCGTCTACGCTGCCGCTGTAATCAAGGTTGATTTCATCGCCTTCGGCAACTGCACGATCGGTAACCTCAAGGTAGCGAGCATTGCGCTCTTGAACACGCTTGATTTCTGCATCAACTTCGGCTGCCTTGATTGCAGGAACCTTGGTTTTTGCAATGGTAAGTCCTTTGTATTGTCCCAAAACAACGTCTGGCTTGACAACAACTACTACTGCGTATTTTACGCCCTTGTCATCAACCTTGACAGAGCTTTCGTCAAGTACCGGACGTGCTACAGGAACTACGCTTTTATTTTTATCCAAATATTGTCCGTAATATTCCGTTGCGCTTGCATAAAGTGCATCTTCAAAGAAAATTCCCTTGCCGTAGGTGTTTTCCAACACTCTGCGAGGAACGTGTCCTTTGCGGAATCCAGGAACGTTGTACTTGCCCTTGTTTTGCTCGTAAGCCTTTTGTACAAATGTTTCCCACTCTTCGTTTTTGACCGTAAAGTTAATAAAAAGCTTGCCTTCTTTCTTTTCTACAGTATATTTCATGATATCCTCCAAGAAATTTGTTTCTATTTCGAAAATATATTGTAACACATAATTGAAAAATAATCAAATACTTTTACGATTTTACACTTGAATAATTGTGGCAAATATAGTAAT
>JAFVXX010000086.1 GCA_017500905.1 Clostridia bacterium | reverse complement strand
TTGGAAAGATACTGGACGGCCTTCTTTTGCAGCACGTTCTTCGATCTTTTGCTTGTGGAAAGCCTTGATTTCATCGCTGAATGCAAGGTTGCCAAATTCCAAAATACGGATGTAGCCCTCGTTGTCACGAGCTGGCAACAATCTACCTGCATTGTACTTGCTTGGGGCAAATGGAAGGTCGATTAGACCAAGCTCGAATGCCTTTACTGTACCTTGAGCAATGTCACCTTCGCCAACTTCCAATACAGCGTTCATCAAGCAGTTTACTTCTGCTTCGATTTGAGCCATTTCTCTTAGAAGTACTGGGTCATCTGCAGGGAACTTTTGGTCTGCAAGCAAGCGTGTAACAAGCTTGGATGCCTTGATACCGTCAGCGTTTGCTTCCTTAGTTGGGATACCAACAGATTCGTGAGGAGTCTTGTTGATCATCTTGGTTGCACCGGACAATGCGCATACTGTACTGCTCATTGCGATTAGGCCCATTGCTTCTGCTTCGTCTTGAGGGAAGCCACCCATCCATTGGTGGAATACGGTTGTAACGATTACATCGTTGTAGCCGTACTTCTTCAAGTACTCGTCTGTTTGCTTTTGAAGTGTGCGGATTGCAGCGATATCTTGGATGAAGTTGCCGCCCATACCGTAACCTACTGTGATGTTTTTAACGCCTTGTTCTGCAGCAAGCAATGCTTCGATGATACCAACTGTGTTGGAGATCGATGGAGGAACAAGGGTACCTGTCAAAGGACCAAATGGTTCACGGTTTAGTGTGATGCCATGTTCTTCGTAGTAGCCAACCAAACGGTCGCAGTATTGCCAGTACTTGATTGTGTCTTCCAAGGAAACGCTCTTTGCGTATGGAAGGTTGTAGGAGATACCACCACCCTCATTGGAGGTCCAACCAGCAGCGTGGATAACTTCGGCAAGAAGTCTTGCGTCAGGTGTACCGTGACGTGCTTGTAGTGGAACGTTTACTGCGTTGTAAACTTGCTTACAACCATCAACACCGTGGTTGACAGCTGGGAAGCCGTTTAGCAAGGAACGACCAATCTTTGCACTTTCTTCGATAGCCTTTTCGCCTTCGGCATAGCGATTTTGACGTGTGTAGCTGTCAATTGTGGATGGAAGGAAGTCTGCTCCTGCATTTTGGAGGAATTGCAAAAGCTCGATATGTTTGTCGATTACTGCAACACCTGCACGTGGTTGTACCAATGTGCGTGTGCCTCTTTCCTTAGCCTTTGCAAGTTTGATAGCAAAGTTCTTTTCCGCTGGAACTGTCTTCAAAAATGCTACAGCTTCGTCCAAGTTAAGTTGAGGATCGCTGCCTGTCTTCCAGGATGCAAGAACTTCTTGTCTTTCTTCGAGAAATTGTTGTTCTGTAAGTTTTTTGTTCTTAACCATTTTTGTCACCTTTTATTAAAATTAATTTTTTTGATTTGTAATTGTGTAGTCAAACAAACTTAGCAGCAGCCGCATTTGTTTGCGACGGGTGGAGTAAACGTTGTTTGTGGAGCTTGTTGTGGCTCGTTGTTGCCTCCCCCAATTGGTTTAAGATGCTTTTTCATAATTTTTAGTGCAAGCAATGGGTCTATTTCGCTTAGTAGTCCCATTGATGCAAGGATGTAATCGGCATCAAGCAGATATCTTGGATTGGTTGGACGAAGCTCCAACGGCTTTTTGAAGGTGTATTCCACCTTTTTCAAGATTTCGTAGGGATTGTCGTTGCGAACCAACACACCACCCGTGCCTATTACGTAGCGAATCTTGCTGAGATCCTTGCCGTATTGATTGTACAGCATACCCATTGGGGTGTACATTTCCTCCATACGACCAACGTGTCTTTCCATTGCTTTGTCCACGCAGATTTGTCCCATGATGCGATCAATTTTTCTTTCGTGGTCGTTGCTTGGGATTGTGTCAACGTTTTCGTGACGGTAAGTCAATTCTTTTACAAGATCCACACCCTCATCCAAATCGATGAGTTTGCGTTCCTCCACTGTCAGCGACTCCAAAACACCCAGTGCCGAGTACCTCATACCAAGGTCGCCCTCGACCGTGCGCTTTGCGTAAGGCTCCTCCAAGCCCTTTACAACAACGTCGCTTCGCTTTGCCGAAGCCGAGCACATTGAGTACATATCTGTTGTTGCGCCGCCGATATCAACCAAGACAATTTCGCCAAGACCACTTTCGTGCATGTAGCCCTTGGAGAGTAGCTCTGCTGCTCGCAGTACTGACTCGGGCGTTGGCAAAATTACTTTGTCGATTGCAGTTTCGATTTTTTTGATTCCCTTTGCTTCGATGATGTTTTTAAGGAAGATTTCCCTAATCTTTTCCCTTGCAGAAGGAATGTTGAGTACGTTGAGCTTTGGCATTACGTTTTCGCAAACGTAGACGTTCATTTCGTACTGGCTGGCAATTTCCAAAATTTCGTCTTGACAATCCTTGTTGCCGGCGTAGATGACGGGAAGCTTGATTCCACGCTCGCCCAGCATACGCATATTGTACAAAACGCACTCGGAGTTGCCACCATCCGTACCACCCGAAAGCAAAACGATGTCGATTTGCTTGTCCAATATTTGTTGGACGTTTCTGTTTGTTAGGTGGTGCGAAAATGCAAGTTCTACCTTTGCACCGGCACCGAGACAAACACGCTTTGCAGCCTCAACGGTGAGTTCCTCTACAAGCCCTATTGCAGCCATCTTCAAACCGCCCGCTGCCGAAGAGCATCCGATGATTTTGTCAAACGTAATCTCTTCGCCGATTTTTTGGTAAAGCGCCTTCAACGCATTTTGGTAGCCAATGGTGATATCCGTTGCTACCGTTGTAAAATGATTTGCCGTCGCAATGATGTCTTCCGTTTCGGTATCAATCGCAGTCAGCTTTGTGAAAGTCGACCCGAAGTCTATCATTAAGTAGCGACTCATGTTAGTTATTCTCCCAAATACTTTTTGATGTCAGGCAATGTCTTTTCGATTGGGGTACCCGGAGCGTAAACTTCGTCGTATCCCATATTCTTGAAGCGTACTCTTACTTCGTCAAAGTTTTGCTTACCGATTACGATGTTGCCGCCTACAAACAATGGAATGTTGCCAATGCCTGCTTCGACACACTTTTCACGCAATCCACGGCAGTCGATTTCGCCTTGACCGTACAAAGAAGATACCAAAATCATGTCAGCATTTGTTTCGATTGCTGCATTGATGAAATCCTCTTGAGAAGAAAGAACGCCGATGTTAACTACATTGTAGCCTTCGTTTTTAAGTACATATTCGATAATCTTGTTACCTACAGCATGTACGTCAGCGCCAATTACACCTGTTACAATTGTTTTCATATTTTTTCTCCTTAAAAAATATTGTTTTTTGTTTTTTCTTGCCCGAAAGCACACCTTTCGGAAGTGAGAATGCTTGTCCCACCTGCAAAAGGGCGCAAAATGGGCATAGTATTACTGAATAACATTATACTATAATTTGGCGAGTATTTCAAGCATTACGAAGTAAAAAATTGCAACTTTCGTGATATTTTGTAAAAATTGCGCAAAATTGCTTTACACAATCTTTACATTTGCGACTTTTGCGCTGCGCATTTTTTATTTTTTAGCCGTTTTTAACAAAATTTTACAAATTCTTTACAAAGTAAAGGGAGTACGAGACTTGACAAAAACAAAAAAGAAATTGCAATTTTTTTTGCAAAAGCTATTGACAAAAATTTGCAAAAAAAGCGCAGCACTACACTACGCTTTGAAAGCCCTTAGGCAAGTATTTGCCCGTTGACCTTGAGATTGAATACAAAACCCAACACGTTGGCGGCCTGCTTGCACATCTTCATCCTGCCAAGAAAAATTTCGAAATAATCCATGGCGCTGGAAACGTTGGCGTCCAGCCCCAGCTGCAGCACGATTGTTTTGCTTGCGCCATCCACCAAAACGTCGCTGCTGATGACCGAGTAGTTGACTCGGTCGTGGATATCCGATGCGTTGATTAGCAACAGCTCTCCGTTTAGCTTTGTTGGGCGAACCCTATCACGATGCACGTCCGATTTGTCGGCAAGCACAAGGGCAGCCGAAACGTTGCTGCACGGATGCCCCGTTTGCTCGTCGTGATTAGCAATGGCGTTGGAAACAATGGCGCAGTCTGACACGTCCATGCCACGGCTACGCAACAGCTGGTAGGCAAGCAATGCTCCACTTTGCGCATGCGATTGCCTTGCAACAAAGCAGCCCACGTCGTGAAGGTAAGCAGCCATTTTGCCCAGCTCGATTTCCCTTGCGGTTGCACCACTGCTTTGCAATATTTGTTGAGTGCGAGAGCAAACTACACCACGGTGTCTTGCGCCGTGCTCGGTGTAGCCCATTACGTCCAGCTGATGGTCTGCTAAATTGAGTAGGGTTTGTATTTCAAGATCGTTTTGTAGCTGTGATAGCGTCAACATGCTGCTGCCTCCCTTTTTGCAATGCTGCCATTAATTAGTGTACTACAAAAAAATTTTTACATTACAAATTTGCGTAAACTCTTGACAAGATTGAACAAATGTTCTACACTTGTGTTGGAGGAATTTATGGACGTACTACATTGTGACTTAAACAACTTTTATGCATCGGTGGAGTGCGCCGAGGACCCTACCCTACAGGGCAAATGCGTGGCTGTGTCGGGCAACCCCGAGCACCGTCACGGAATTGTGCTTGCAAAAAACCAGCTTGCCAAGCAAATGGGAGTAAAAACGGGCGAGACAATTTGGCAGGCAAAGCAAAAGTGTCCCGACCTTGTTTGCGTTCCGCCGCAATTTGAGCTGTACTCACACTACTCCAAGGCTGTACGGGAAATTTACCTTCAGTATACCGACAGGGTGGAGCCCTTTGGCTTGGATGAGTGCTGGTTAGACGTTACTCACAGCAAGACCTTTGGCACTCCGGAGCAAATTGCCAACAAGCTGCGAGAGGAGGTAAAGGCAAAAACGGGATTGACGATTTCCGTTGGAGTTTCCTTTACGAAAACCTTTGCCAAGCTGGGCAGCGACCTTAAAAAGCCTGATGCCACTACCGTAATCAACAGGGACAACTACAAGCAAGTGATATGGCCACTGGACGTAAGCGAAATGCTGATGATTGGAAGCAAAACCAAAGCCAAGTTAAACTCGCTGGGCATATTTACGTTGGGCGAGCTTGCAAACGCCCATCCCACCATGATCAAAAAGGCGTTTGGTGTAAACGGAACAAAAATTTGGCAGGCAGCACGGGGCGAGGACGTTGATCCTGTAAGCCTGTATACAGCAGAAAAGCAAGTAAAAAGCGTTGGGCACGGCACCACCACCATCCGTGACATGACTACACGGGACGACGTAGAAAAAATTGTTGTGTTTTTGAGCGAAATGGTTGCCAGCCGTCTACGCAAATACGGACTGCTGGCGACAACGGTGCATGTTGATTTGCGCAACACACAGCTGCAACACGTATCCATGCAGGGCAAGATACACCCCACCTTTGTAGCCGGAGACATTGCAAGCCTTGCCATGCAGCTGACAGACAAGCTGTGGGACAAACAGCCACTGCGCTCGCTGACGGTATCCACAGCCAACCTGATACCCGTGGCATCCAACGTGCAGGAAAGCATGTTTGAATGCCACGACGAAAAGAAACAAAATCTTGAAATTGCCATTGACCAAATACGCAAAAAATACGGCTTTTTTGCCATCAAAAAGGCAAATCTTTTAGGCAATGATTTGGTCTGCGACAAGTTTAGCG
>JAFVXX010000085.1 GCA_017500905.1 Clostridia bacterium | reverse complement strand
TTGGATTGCGACGTTGCACTGCCACTGCCGCTTGCATTACTGCCCTTGTTTGCATTGCAGTAATTTCGGGATAGGTGACGGCAAGACGGCAACCACGGTGCCCCATCATTGGGTTAAACTCGTGCAAATTGCGAAGTATTTTCTTCAACGACGCTACGCTTTTGCCCATTTCCTTGGCAAGGTGAGCAATGTCTTCGTGCTTGGTGGGGATAAACTCGTGCAAGGGTGGGTCCAAAAAGCGAATTGTTACGGGGTAGCCCTCCATTGCCTCGTAGATTGCTTCAAAATCGGCTTGTTGCATTGGCAACAGCTTGGCAAGAGCCTTTTCTCGTTGCTCCACCGTGTCCGAAACAATCATTTTGCGCATTTCAAATATGCGATCGGCATCAAAAAACATATGCTCGGTACGGCAAAGTCCAATGCCCTCGGCACCCAGCTTGCGTGCTTGACGGGCATCACGTGGGGTGTCGGCATTGGCACGCACCTTAAGCTTGCGAGCCTTGTCTGCCCAGCCCATTACTCTGCCAAAATCGCCCGATACGGTGGCAGGCACCGTTTCGATTGCTTGGCCGTAGATGTTGCCCGTTGCGCCGTCCAGCGAAATCCAATCGCCTTGGTGGAAGGTTTGGCCACCCAAGGTGAAGCAATGACGCTTTTCGTCAATTATCATATCACTACAGCCCGATACGCAACAAGTACCCATACTGCGAGCAACAACGGCTGCGTGGCTTGTCATTCCACCACGGGCAGTAAGTATGCCTTGTGCGTAGTTCATGCCCTCAATATCCTCGGGGGAGGTTTCCAAACGCACCAAAATTACCTTTTTTTCGCCCTTTTCCACTACCCAATGGGTTGCGTCCTCGGCAGTAAACACCACCTTGCCACACGCTGCTCCGGGGGATGCAGGCAACGCCTTGCCAATTGGCTTGGCTTTTGCCAGCTGCTTTTGGTCAAATTGAGGGTGAAGCAATGCCTCCAGCTGCTTGGCATCCAACGATGCAAGCGCCTCTTCCTCGGTAAGCAAGCCTTCGTCTACAAGGTCGCACGCAATCTTGATGGCTGCAGCAGCCGTACGCTTGCCATTGCGAGTTTGCAGCATAAACAGCTTGCCTTCTTCGATGGTAAACTCCATATCCTGCATGTCACGGTAGTGATTTTCCAGTTTGTTGACGATGTCTACAAATTGGGCGTAGGTTTGTGGATGCTCCTCCTTTAGGTGATCAATGCTGTGTGGCGTGCGTACGCCTGCAACGACGTCCTCGCCTTGAGCATTCATCAAATACTCGCCAAAAAGCCCCTTTTCGCCCGTGGCAGGGTTGCGGCTAAAGGCTACGCCCGTGCCGGACGTTTCGCCCATGTTGCCAAACACCATTTCTTGCACGGTTACGGCAGTGCCCCAATCGCCCGGGATGTCGTTCATACGGCGGTAGTAGATTGCACGGGGGTTGTTCCAACTGCGAAATACTGCCTTGATTGCGCCCAAAAGCTGCTCCTTGGGATCAGTTGGGAAAGGCTTGCCAACTGCCTTTTGGTACTCACGTTTAAATTGCTCGGTCAACCTTTTTAGGTCGTCGGCATCCAGCTCGGTATCCAGCTTGACGCCCTTTTGTGCCTTCATTTGGTCGATTTGGTCTTCAAAGTGCTTTTTGCTTACCTCCATTACAACGTCGGCGTACATTTGCACAAAGCGACGGTAGCTGTCGTAGGCAAAGCGACGGTTGTTGGTTTTGGTTGCAAAGGCCTCTACTACCTCGTCGTTTAGTCCAAGGTTTAGTATTGTATCCATCATGCCCGGCATTGATGCCCTTGCGCCCGAGCGCACGGAAACAAGCAACGGATTGGTTAGGTCCCCAAAGCGCTTGCCCGTGTCTGCTTGCAAAAAATCTACGTACTCCATGATGGATGACGCAATTTCTTGATCGATGGTTTCGCCATCGGCGTAGTAGCGATTGCACGCCTCGGTTGTGATGGTAAAGCCTCGTGGAACAGGCATGCCAAGATTGGTCATTTCGGCAAGGTTTGCGCCCTTGCCACCAAGTAGCTCCCTCATCTTGCCATTGCCTTCGCTAAACAAGTAGACATATTTACGTGACATCTTGATTTCTCCTTTGCAATAAATTGCACTTTTGTTTAGATAACATAATTTTATACCTAACAAAAACCAATTTCAATAGATTTTGCAAAATTTTTACATAAATATTTTTACAAAAGGTATTGACAAATGCAATTTAGTTGTTTTTGCAACAAACAAAGCCCTACTCGCGTAGGACTTTGTTAAAATCAATTTTAGTTTATAGTATTTCTACATCAATGTAAACAACCAAGGGTTGATACTTACTATATTTGCCACCATCCAACGGCGTAACGACGATAGCAACGTTCCACCTAGTAAATAATCCCTTCATTTCGGGTTGTACGATATTTCCCTTTGGGTTCATTAGAGTGTAATACACCTCAATTTTCGCATCAACACTGCTTACGCTTTTGCCGTTTTTGTCAAAAACCTTAAACTTTGGGACATAAACCTTATCGGCAGTACTAGGAAAGATATCAGCACTATATGTTATGTAGCCCCCATATTTCTTTGGATCTTTAACTTTATAAACCACTGCATCTTCAATGGTTAAATCATAGACAGAAAAAGTCTTTGGCTTTATGGTAAACACCAACGTCAACACCAAAACTGCTACTAGTAACAAACAAATTGCCGAGTACAAAACAAACTTTTTACTTAACATAACTACAACTTGCTTTTGGTTGTTTACAGCCTTATTTTCATTATTTTCCATATTTCGCCTCCCTTTACGGCATGTTAGAAATCCACTCGTCCCACGATATGACTTCGCCACAGCCAGTGCAAACAACGTCTCCCCCAGGGGCTTCTGGCAACCAATCATGTTCGTGTGGTTCTTCGGGGACATCTGGTTGAACTTGTTCTATTGGGAAAGACTCGC
>JAFVXX010000084.1 GCA_017500905.1 Clostridia bacterium | reverse complement strand
TCACAAGTGCAAGTTTTTATGCCCGTTTCTCCACAAGTAGCTTCTTTTATAACTTTACTTGTGTATGAGTGCGTAGTTAATTTAGCAATGTCTTCGGTATAAGAATCACCACAGAGTTCACAAGTGCAAGTTTTTATGCCCGTTTCTCCACAAGTAGCTTCTTTTATAACTTTACTTGTGTATGAGTGCGTAGTTAATTTAGCAATGTCTTCGGTATAAGAATCACCACAGAGTTCACAAGTGTAAGTTTTTACGCCTGCTTCTGTACAAGTTGCTTCTTTGGTAATTTTACTTGCATATGAGTGATCACAACCACATGCTGTCAAAGAAAACAACAATACGATACATAATATAATACAAATAGTACTCGTGCCTTTTTTCATAAATATCCCTCCTAAAGTTGTCATATAGCAACACGAATTCAAACTATAATGTAAACATTATATCACTATAGTTAGCATATGTCAATACTAAAGTTTAAGTTTTCTTTTAAAATAGTCGCTATAATATAACTATAGTATGTATTAGGGGGGATATTATGGACAAAATTGAAGTTGGCAAACGCATAAAAGAACTTCGGGAAGAGCGTGGCTGGGCAAAAGGAACTCTTGCAACAAGGGCTGGCATTTCTCCAAACTATGTACCTATGTTAGAAAATGGTCAAAAGTCCCCTACAATCGAAACCCTTAGTGCCATTTGCTTTGCATTTGATATTACACTTGTAGAGTTCTTTAACAAAAACAACAACACTTTGTTAGACAAAGTATCTACCTTAACCAACAAACAAAGGCAACTATTGAACGAATTTTTGAAAAGCCTTTAATAAATTTACAATGAAACAGGACACAATATAATGTGTCCTGTTTTTATTTGATTTGGCTACAAAACTTGCGAACCACTATTGCAAAAAATGGGGAAGGATGGTATACTGTAAATAGGTGATAACTATGAGTAACGAAAAGTTTTATTTTGCAAGTTGTCCGTATTGCTCGACACCATACGTAATCTACCCCAAACACGTAGAAGGCTTTAGAAGGTGCAACCATTGTGATGGCCCGCTTACAGTTGGTGAGCCATTTACCAAAGACGACCTATCTTACATACAACTTTTGCCAAATATTGTAGGCGAAAGTTTTGAAACAGGTGGATACGTTGTTGAAAATGGCGTGTTGGTACAAGCAAACGTAACGGGCGATACTGCAACCATACCAAGTGGAGTAATTTACATTGCCCCACAAGTGTTTAGTAACAACACTACCATCAAAAAGGTAACCTTGCCCAAAGGTTTACTTTACATTGGCGAAAGTGCATTTGGGCATTGTGCTAACCTACGAGAGTTGACACTACCTAGCACCCTAGTTGCCATGGGCAACTGTGCTTTTGCAGGTTGTCGCAAACTTGCACAGGTGGATATCCCACAAACGCTTAAATGTGCAGGGTACTCGGTTTTTCACAGTTGCGACAATTTGGTGAAAGCCGACTTCCCCATGGATATGGTATACCTTAGTGGCTCGCCCTACCGTTACTGCAAAAAACTTAGACGGGCAACCATACCCAACTGCGTGGTTGACTTGATGGTTTGGTTTACCGACGTAGTAAATCTGGAAGAAGTTGTTGTAGGTGCAAAAGTGCTAAACTGCAACGAAATCCCCACCAACAAACTGCAAAAAGCCCATTTTGTAAAGACAACGGGTTGGGCAACCGAGCAAGGATACAACACGCAATCTACCATGATAGATCAAGCCGTACTTTCTAACCCCAAAAAAAGTGCGTTGCTACTTTACAAACTTAAAAAACAAAAAACTATCCTAGTAAACAAAGACGTATCTACCGATGCTTTGTACACCTACCACCAAACCCCAAACGTAGAATAATAACCAAAGTAAAAAAGGAGCAATCGAAAGATTGCCCCATTTTTTTTGTTGTGCGGTTTAGTATTTAATTAGTATCAACTCGTCACTAGCACGCAACGTCAACTTTTCTGCCTTATCCATTTGGTCGCATAGGTACAGCACGTTGGAGCTGCCATTGTACTTTACGCCTATGCACATACATTGCTTGTCGGATGCAAAGTAGATGGATTGTACCAGCTGCGATTTGCAATCAAAAGTGATGCTTGGGCCGTCAAAATGCAGTACGTCCCCCACCCTTACGATGTCAAGGTCCAACGAATCGGAGCCGTTGTCGTCGTTGGTAGAAATTAAATCTCGGTAAAACTTTTTGCTTCCCGGGTGGGTAAGCAGCTGCACCATAAACAGCGAAATTATGCGATTGGAAACAATTACCGACATGATGCCAAAGTTTTTGAGAGAATTTAGATTGGATGGATTGGATATTTCGGCAAAAATTTCGGTGTTGTCGTCCATGCAGCCACTAAGCTTAAGCGCCATTGCCGACAAAAAGATGTCCTCATCCTGATTGCTGCTGCTTTGGTCGGAGGAAAGCAGCAAAATCTTTTTGTTGCCTTGGGTTGCAGCAATGGCTTTGGCAACCTCGTCAAGGTTGTCGTTGTACGAATAGGCAAAGCAGGTTACGTCTGCGCCAAATTGCTTTTCAAACTTGGCCATTTCGTCCTCTACAAAGCGGCTGTTTCCCGAGTGCGACAGCACAAACACGGTAAAGCTTGGGGTGGGGACGTTTGCGTTGTAATTTAGTGGCAGGGCGTAGCTTTGTGGGACGGCACGCAAACCCAACGTTTGACGATTGTCCGAAAGCACGTACAGCTGGTCGGCGTGGGCATTGCCGTTGGCATCCACTACGTCGTCATCGTCGTAGTTGATGATGGGGATACAATCGTTGTAGGTGTACAGGGCTTGATCGATATCCATTGGCTCAATGCCGTAAAACTCGCAGCCGTCATACGAAAGCAGGTCGTGGTAGACGGTGGCATAGGCAGGGTTGACAATGGTTTTGCCCAAAATGTGACCTATGACCGAATTGTGCGAAAACACTATTATGCGTTTGTGCAAATTGCTGTCGATTGTATCCAGCAGCTGCTCGATTTTGCTAACCGTTTCGCCGTTTTCGGCCTCCACCACCACGTTGGCGTTTTTGGCAACGTGAATTACGTTGAACAACGACTTAAGTGCGTTGACGTCGTTGCCTGACATTGCGTGAGTGCCATCATCAGGCAGGTTGGCAAGCAAAATTCCAACATACCTTGCCTTGTCCAACGACACGTCGGCAAGGTGCTTTGGCGAGCTGGGGCTGCCGTTTTTGATAAAAATACGGATGTTTTTCATCTTGACGTTGTTTTCGATAAAAATGTTTTGGATGGAGTTTAGCACCTCGTCTCGGTCTTCCTCCGTCAAGATTACTACGTTTTTGTTGCCCTCCAAAAAGGACAAATCGTAAATTACGTGCGCACCTATGGATGACCAATTTAGAAACACGTAGTGCCCCGAAAGGCTAATTTTGCCAAGGTTGTTGATGCGCTTGTCAATGGTGGATTGTAGCAAATCGGTGGTAAAGCCAATTAGCGCACCCGAAAAAATCACCATTTGCACCACCGTCAGCAAAATTTTGACAACAAAGCAGGCAACGTCATCCACGTTGTTGACAAAGTCGTAGATGCCGTCGGCACTCATAGTAAAGGTAAATATGTATGCCAATTCGTCAAAAAACGGATTGCCCGATATTACGCTTAGTATGGCCGTAAACACAAAGATTACTGCCAAATTTAAGCCTACAAGCATCAATGCAATGGCAATGCGTGGGTGGGAATACCACAGCAATGCAAATTTGTTTGTTTTTCCTTGTTTGTTGCAGGATTTTGCCATAAATTACTCTCCTCTACACATGCACGTGTGCGCATATATACTAATTATATCAAAGCTTGGTGCAAAAATCAATAGCAACCTCAAAAATTTTGACAATTGTGTGGTTTGCCAAATTTTGTTGACACCACCATTCAAAAGATATATAATAGTTACATCATTTTGCAGGAGTAAACACAAAAAAAATGGCTCCAAAATTGTTTGGGATAGAGCATATCCTTTACCTAATTGTTTCCACCACTGTTGCAAGCGCAACGCTGCTGCTGGCAAAAAAGTACTGCAAAACCGACAGGCAAATAAAAGTGTTTTTTAAGTGTTTTGCAGCGCTGTCGCTGGTGGTAGTTGTTGCAAGCCGATTTGCACAAGCCCTTTGCTTTGGTGGGCCTCGCTGGTATATGCTTATACCCGACAGCTTTTGCGCAATGACCACCCTTGTGTTGTCACTTGCCGTGCTGCTGGGCAAAAAAGATAATCCCGTGCTTCACTTTGCGTGGCTGCTTGGCCTGTTTGGAGGCATTTCCACGGCAGTTTACGCAACCTTTTTGGGGCAAAATCCGTCGTTTTTCTTTCCACCGACAATCTTGGGATTGCTGCACCACAGCCTAAGCGCAACGTTGGTTGTTGCATTGCTGATGTTTAGACAAATTGACATCACATACAAAAAGTGGTACTACACCCTGTTTGGCTTTACCTGCTATCTGACGGTTGGCGCATTTATGATGGCAACGTTTGGAATGAGCGATGCTTTTCACATTGCCGAGCCCCTTATCCCCGGCACAAAGCTTACTGCGTGGGTGATGGGACCAATGTATGCCGTGGGATACGCACTTGTTTTGTGGGGAGTAGAGATTTTCAAAAAAAGAAAGGCACGCAAGTGCAACACTCAAAAAGGAGACAACGTATGAGCATTGTAATCAACGGAAAAAGCCTTGATGTTGTACAAATGAAAAATGATTGGCAACACGGCTTGGATGACAAAACACTTTTGGAATTGCGTGCATTGCCATTAGAGCAACAAATTGAACGCTTTAGTATTGGCGAAACAACCTGCTTTGCCGAGTACTCCTACGGCAAGGAAGACAGCAATCGCAGCTGGCAACACATAGTCAGCATTGACAAATGCCCCGAGGTGTTGGGCGTTGTTGTAGACAACGGAACCGTTGTAGGTGTGTACGTAAAGGCGTGGTACCACTACAACCGTCCACTATTTGTTGGACAATGCTGCTGCGTGTACTCCGTTTGCGACGAGGACGGCACGGGCAGGGACGAAAGAGACGACTACATTGTGTTGCATCTAAACTAAACAACAAAAAAAGAGCAAGAGTACAAGGAGAAAATCCTTATATTCTTGCTCTGTTTGTTTTCAGTGAATGAATTGATGCTGACGCATCATGAATTGGCTTCGCCATGAATTCTCGCTTCGCTCCATGAATTGAATTGCAACCAATGTGCTGTAAGGCACAATTCATGCCGTAGGCAATTCACGAAAGCACGACTTTCAATTCACGCAACCGCGAGGTTGCAATTCATTGCGTAAGCCCTTTTTAGTTACTTTGTATTACTTTTGAAAATCCATCTTGCCTGCATCGTACTGGCGTACAGCCTCGCTGATGGAATCAACCTTTGCCTGCTTGCCGTGAGCTTCGATTGCTACGGCGTTTTTGCTGCTTTGGTGCAAGGTCAACGGGCCGTTGATACAGCCACCTTCGCACGCCATACCTTCAAAAAAGTTTTCCACCAGCTTGTTGGATTTCAGCTTTGCCCTGAGCTTCATCAGGTTTAGCTTGCACTCGGCAAGGCCGTTCATAGAAACGGGGTTTAGTCCTTCTACGCCCTTTTCCGTTGCAAGGCTTACAAGCCCTTGCGTGATGCCACCCGACTTTGCAAAGATACGTCCAAAGTAGGTTGCGTTGTTTACCTCTGTTTCGGCAAGGTCGCCAACTTCTACGTTGCGTGCAGCAAAAAATGCCTGCAGCTCCTCAAAGGATATTGCCGAATCCACCCAGCCTTGCGTCTTTGGACTTTTGACCTCCATCTTTTTTGCGGCGCATGGGCCAATAAAGATGCACTTTGCAGTTGGGTCGCCCTTTTTGATGGTTTTTGCCGTTTCTACCATGGGGCTGGACGAGCTGCTTACGTATGGCAGCACCTCGGGAAAGTTTTTTTCGACAAAGGCCACAAATGCAGGGCAGCAGCTTGTGGTAAGCAAGCCCTTGCTTTGCCACTCGGCAAGCTCGTGCTCCAAGCAAACGTCCGCACCAAATGCAGCCTCGACAACGCCGTCAAAGCCCAGCGCCAAAATGCCGCTTACAAGCTGACCCATTGTTACCGATTGCACTTGGCTTGCAATGGATGGGGCAATGATAGCATACACCTTGTAGTTTTCGCCGTTGTTACTGTACTTCAACAAATCCAACGTTTCCATAATCAGCGAGCGCTCTTGCACTGCTCCAAACGGACATTGGCGCACGCATGCACCACACGATACGCACTTATCTTGCGAAACAACTGCCTTTTTGGTGGCTTTGTCAAGGCTGATTGCTTGTGCCTTGCAGCCTGCTACGCATGGACGTTGTTGCTTAAGTATTGCACCATATGGGCAAGCTTCGACGCACTTGCCGCACTCTATGCACTTATCCTTGTTGATAACTGCACGCTTGCCAACAATTTCGATGGCGTCCCTTGGGCAAACTTCCTTGCATTTGTGCGAAAGGCATCCACGGCAGGCCTGAGTTACCAAAATGCCGTCTGCAGGACACTCGTCGCAGGCAATATCAATTACTTCTACTACTGCCTTGGTGTTGGCATCAATGCCTTTGTTGATTATGTTTAGACGTTCTTGAAAAATTGCCCTTTCCTTGTAGATACAGCAACGCAACGTTGCGTTTGGCCCGGGAATGGCAAGCTTTGGTATGTCGTAATATGCCGTGGCCAGTGCGCCTCTGTCGTATGCCTTGATCAGCTCTCGCACGGCCTTGTATTTAAGCCCTTGGACGTGGGTATCAAAGATTTTTCCTTCCATTTTTACCTCGTTTGCGTAAAGTAATTTTTGAGTCAACCTATTGTAATCCAATCAATGCAAAAAAGCAAGCAATTATGTGTCAAAATTGTGTAAATATTTTTATTTATATGCGTGTTGTCTTACATATTCTGGATCATTTTCAACGTATTGCCAGTAATCAAATGCAACTGAACGACCATAATGGTAATAGTAATTATCAGCATAAACCATTACTGCATCACCATTAACCATATTTCTATGTGCTGATTCGGAACTATTAGAACTAAGTCCTAGTCTTTGCATACTGCCATTATATGAATCCCAGATTAAGATTTCTCCATCATCAGCGATACCAACAGCTAGTACATAGTGTCCATTTACGTTAATGACAGATGGTCTTCCATTTTGTAATTCGTTTTTAATAATTGCGTGTGAATCATCCCTATCACCAGCATCGGCTTTAGCGAATGTTCTTTCATTATAAGCTTTATCTGTGCCCATTTTTCCAGCTAAATCTTTATCGCCAAAATTAGGGTCATTAGTTTCATCATATAAGGCTTTTACGAAATCCATATTTGCATCGCCTA
>JAFVXX010000083.1 GCA_017500905.1 Clostridia bacterium | reverse complement strand
TCCTCTACACCAGCTGCGACTGCAGTGGTTGCAAAGCAAACTGTTGGCAAGGTGCAAACTACCAATGCTACAATGGTCAGCAAGACGGCAAGTTTCTTCATTAGTACACTCCTATAAACGTGGTGTAAATTATTATATCAAATAATTTATTTTTTTTCAATCCCTTTTTTTACAATTTGCAACAAATATTGCGCAAGTAGATAAATTTTTTAAGGCAACGGTGCATCCGTTGCCTCTTTTTTGTTACAAAAGTTATGCAGTGTAACCACTTCAAGACTCCTGCTCAAGCTGAAAACATGCCAAAAACAGAAAAATAGAACAAATGTTCAAAAAAGTTGGCACAATTTTTGCAAATATGACACACGTTGTCACATTTAGTATGCTATTATGTATGCGTATCGCAAGACGGCGAGCAAAGGAGTTGAAAATGAAATACTACGTCTACCTAATCAAAAATCTCAAACGAATTAAAAAGCGTGTATGCAAAAGCAATCAAGTGCTGCGCAAAAAGGCAATGAACAGCCACAACTTGTACAGCACCAGCCCTCAGTCTACAATGGAGCAAATGATTAAAATACTTGCCTACAAGTACGCAGACGACATGCTGCAGGCATTGTATCAGGCAACAATTTGTAGTCTAAAGGCGTTGGGCAGTGATGCAATGATGCTAATCAAGTGGCACGCATACGAAGCCAATCGCAAGCAGGTTGCGCAGGAGTACGGCTACTCTATGCGCACAATGTATCGCAAGACAAAGGCACTTTTACAAAGGTTTTGCAACAAAATGTCAATGCTGGGCTACGATGAGGATTGGTTTGAGACGCAAAAGCAAAAGCTTGGCTTTGATTCCTAACGGTTTTCGTGGTAAAAGCTGTTTGGCTTGTCCTTTTGCTGGGCAAAAACAATGCACAGGTAAGTGCAGCAGCAAGTATCCCTGCAAATGCCACCAGCATAATTTCGTTGGTGGGGTTGGTTGTGGGAGTGGTGGGCGTTTCTACGCTTGGTGCTTGTGGTGGAGTGGGCTGTGGCAGCTCGGGTTGGGGCAACGGAGTGGGGTGAAGATTAATTTGCACCTTTGTCACGTCCTCCTGCCTGACGTAGCCAAAGCATCCACTAAAGTACACGTAGTACCAGGTTGAGCCCTCACTTTCAATTTTGCCGTAGTAGGCAAGACGCTGAGTGTTGGTGGCAACCATCTGCACGTCAGAGCTTTGCAAGGGCAAAAAGTACAGCCTTGCGCCACTTGATTGCACCGTGACGTACTCGGTGGGGTAAAGTGGCAGAGTCGGCTCATCCTCCTGCATTTCTACACAGGACGATTCAACGTAGCCCACAATTTTTGGAAAGTCCTTTCCCTGCCCCATCAGCCGTACCTTTACAAATTGGTCTACTTCCTCAAGCACCACAAGGTAGTAGGATTTTTCCAGCAGGCAGGTGACTTTTTTTGTTTCGGCATTGGTGTACAGCTTGACGCCGTCTTGCGTTACTCGTACGTATTTTGTGCTTGCTCTTGCAATTGGGGGCAGAGTGCATATACCAACAAAACACAGCAACAAACAACAGCATATCAATTTGACAAATTTCATAATTTACCTCGCTTTTGTCTATTTTAACAGGCGTGCACGGGCAAAATTTTGTCGAATTTTGTCAAAAGTTTACAAAAAAGGCAACAAAAACTATGCAACAACTAATTAGCAAAATCAAACAAATCGAAGCAGAGCAGCGACGGCGCAGCCAGCAACCCCTCAAAAGGTACAACGCAGGCAAAAGGGTGCATGCCAAGCAGATGCAGTTTCACAAATGTCAGCTTCGCAACAGATGGGTATTTGGCGGCAATCGCAGCGGCAAAACCGAGTGTGGCGCAGTGGAAACTGTGTGGCTTGCAAGGGGCATACATCCCTACAGACCCAATCGCAAAGACGTATCCTGCTGGGTGGTGTCCCTTTCGCAAAACGTACAGCGAGAGGTGGCGCAGCAAAAGGTGCTGTACTACCTTGACAAAAGCTGGATTCAAAAGGTGGTGATGGCACAAGGCAAGCAGGGCTCGCCACAGCATGGCGTAATCGACTACCTGCTGGTGTCCAACGTCTTTGGAGGCACAAGCAAAATTGCCTTCAAAAGCTGCGAGCAAGGCCGAGAAAAGTTTCAGGGCGCATCGCTTGACTTTGTGTGGTTTGACGAGGAGCCACCCTTTGACATCTATCAGGAGTGCCGAATGCGTGTATTGGACCGTCAAGGCGAAATATTTGGCACCATGACGCCACTAAAGGGGCTGTAGTGGGTGTACGACGAAATCTACTGCAATCGCAGCGCAAACAAGGAAAATTGGTGCATCTTTATGGAGTGGGGCGACAACCCCTACCTTGACAAGAGCGAGGTGCAGCTGATGACCTCTACCTTGTCTGCCGACGAGCTGGAAAGCCGTCGCTACGGCAGGTTTCGAAGCAGCAGTGGATTGGTCTACGGCGAGTTTGACGACAACGTGCACGTAATCGACCCCTTTGAAGTCCCACAGGAGTGGTCGCACGTGCTTTCCATCGACCCGGGGCTAAACAACCCACTAAGCTGTCATTGGTATGCAATCGACCCCGACGGCATTGTGTACGTGGTGGCCGAGCACTACGTGGCAGGCAAGGACGTTGATTGGCACGCCGACAAAATTTGGCAAATAAGCACCAAGCTGGGCTGGCCAACCGACAAATTTGGCAATCTGCAGGCGTTGATGGATTCGGCAGGCAATCAAAAAACCTTGTCCGGCACCAAAAGCGTGGCAGAGCTGTTTAGACAGCGTGGCATCAACGTCAACACGCAGGTCAACAAGGATATGTCCTACGGCATCAATGTGGTCAAGGGCTATCTAAAGACGGCAGATGGCAAAGCAAGGCTGTACGTGTTTAGAAATTGCTCGCAGCTTATTCAGGAAATCAAGGGCTACTTTTGGGGCGACAACGACCGACCTGTCAAGCGCAACGACCACGCAATGGACGAGCTTAGGTACCTGCTTTGCTCGCTGGATAAGCCCGCCAAGGCGGAGGCAAGCAAAAGCATCATTCAAAAGGACAAGGAAAGGCTGTATCGCAAGCTGCAAAGGAGCATGTACAAATGAGCACTCTAAAGCTGCTAAACAGCATACTTACAAAAAAGGCAAAGGGCTACTCCGTCAAGGAAAAAACCGACGAGTACGTAGTAGTGGATGGTCAGCTGACGCTGGTCAAACGCAAAATAGTTACAAAAAACGTCCCACCCGACATATCAGCAGTAAAGGCACTCATCGAAATGGACAACCAATCCGACAAGGTGGAAAGTCTAACCGACGAGCAGCTTCAGCAGGAAAAGCTGCGACTGCTAAACGTGCTTAAGCTGTGTCAGGATGAGGTGGACGAAATTAAATTTAAGGAGAACAAAAATGATTGAAAAAACCAAGTATCAACTTACGTGCGACGCAAAGGGCTGCAAAAACACGGCTGACTACTGCTTTGCAGTAAAGGGCAGGATTGGCCAAGTGCATTTATGCACCCAATGCGTCAAGCAGCT
The DNA here is from genome assembly GCA_017500905.1 of Clostridia bacterium. GTDB lineage: Bacteria > Bacillota > Clostridia > Christensenellales > CAG-314 > RGIG5495. The sequence goes on along the minus strand of JAFVXX010000083.1, from coordinate 1,747 downwards.
GGGTAGCGATTGCGCCAAAATTCGCACCCCAAAAAGCCCTCAAAACGCCATCAAAAGGGCAATGGAAGACAAAACCATCAAGGAGGTGTAGCTAATGAGCAAAAAGCCAACAAAAAAGCAGCAACAACAACTGCAGGAGTTTTACGACGACGTAGTAAAGGACGTGACGAGCGACTTTGAAATTCGCAAGCAGGCACGTCGCAGCTACGAGCTTACCTGGCGTCAAAATCTCAATTTTTTGATGGGCAATCAGTACTGCAACGTTGCCCCAAACGGCGACGTCGTGCAGGAGGACAAGTGCTTTTTCTGGCAGGAAAAGCAGGTGTTCAACCACATTGTGCCCATTGTGGAAACACGCATATCTCGCCTGTGTCGCAACAAGCCAAAGCCAATGGTTAGGCCGTACACAAGCAGTCAGGAGGATGTCAACTCGGCGCAGCTGTCCGACAAAATACTTGCCACCCTACACGACAGGCTTGATATGGACGACGTGGTCAATCAGGCAGTAACCTGGAGCGAAACCTGTGGCACCAGCTTTTACAAGGTAAGCTGGGTAAGCAATGCAGGCGAGGTTGTCGATCCCAACAGGCAGGACGTTGCGCTTACCGTTTGTCCACCCTTTGAAATTTTTCCCGACAGCAACGTTTGCCAAAGCATGCAGGACGTGCAATCGTTGATACACGCACGAGTGTTCAGTGTGCAGGAAATCAAGCGCATTTGGGGAAAGGACGTTGAGGGCAGCACACAACAAACAATGTCCTTTGACGGAGTAGTGGGTGCAGGTGGATTGGGCTACAACGCCACCGTGCCAAGGGTTGCCTTTGACAAGGTGGAGGATGGCTGTGTGGTCATCGAGCGCTACACACGTCCCAACGCCAGCTACCCCAACGGAAAGCTGGAAATTGTTGCAGGCAACACCCTGCTGTACTTTGGCGAGCTTCCCTACCAAGTAGGCAACAACGGCCAACGAGATTTGCCCTTTGTGCGTCAGGTATCCTTTTTGCAGCCGGGCTGCTTTTGGGGCGCAAGCGTCATCGAGCGTCTAATCCCCGTGCAACGAGCGTACAACGCCTTGAAAAATCGCAAGCACGAGTTTCTAAACAGGCTTACAATGGGTATTTTGATGGTGGAGGACGGATCGGTCGACACCGACAACCTGCAGGAGGAGGGCTTGTCGCCGGGCAAAATCTTGGTTTACCGTCAAGGCGCCAATTTGCCTCAAATAATGGACAACGGCACCCTCCCAATCGACTTTGACAAGGAGGAACTGCGCCTTTTGGACGAGTTTGTTTCCATTTCGGGCGTGTCGGACTTTGCCCGAAACAGTACAACGCCTGCCAACGTCACAAGCGGTACGGCAATGCAGCTGATTTCCGAGCAGGACGAAATGCGTATGTCCTGCAGCGTAGAGGAGCTGCACGCCGCCCTCAAAAAAATTGCCAAGCTTTGCTTGCAGCTGTACAAGCAGTTTGCAGGCCACAACAAGCTGATGCGCATTGTGCAGGGCAACAAGGCGGATTTGATGTACCTATCCTCTGCCGACATATCCAACGGCGACATTGTCTTTGACACCGAGGGCGAAATTTCAGGCAGCATAGCATCACGCAGGGCAGTGATATTTCAGCTGCTCGGTAGCGGCCTGTTGACCGACCAAGACGGCAACGTCAGCACGCAGCACAAGGAAAGGCTACTCAACCTGCTGGGACTGGGCTCCTGGAAGGACGAAAAGCCCCTTGCCACCCTTCAC
>JAFVXX010000082.1 GCA_017500905.1 Clostridia bacterium | reverse complement strand
TCAAGGACGGAGTGGTGTACGCCAAGCCCGTTGACGATGCCGACGCAATTTGTACGCTAAGCAGCTTTTCGGGCAGGTCACACGTTGTTTACACGGGTGTAGCCATCATCACACCCACGGCCACGCACACCTTTTACGAGGCAACGCAGGTCAACTTCAAGCAGCTTTCGGCACAACAAATCCAAGCCTACGTTGCAACAGGCTCGCCAATGGACAAGGCGGGCTCGTACGGCATACAGGATTGTGGCTTTGTGCACAGCATAGTGGGCAGCTACGACAACGTGGTTGGCTTTCCCACAGGGGCAGTCAAGCAGGTGCTAAGCAATTACGTCAAAACAAAAGATTATCAGGAGAAAAACTATGGATAAGTACACGGTAGTGTTGGATATCGGCTCGCAATACGTAGCTGCAGGTCTGGATAAGGACGACTTTTTTATCAAAATTCCATCCGTCGTTGCCACCAGCGCCGACAACAAGCAGGTTGTTTCGGTAGGTGTATCGGCAGTAAACGCACTCAATTTGCAGGTTACAAGGCTAAACGCCGTTCACCCAATTTTGGAGGGAGCAGTAATCGACACCGACGGGCTTAAGGCATTGATAGACGAGCTGTTGCTTCGCCTGCTGCCACACAAAATCAAAAACTTTTCGCAAATCAAGTTTTTGTGCATTGTGCCATGCGGTATGATTAGCAGCGACAAATCTACAATCGAAACGCTGCTGCTTTCCATGGGTGCCAAGGCAGTTGCCTTTTTGGAAACACCTTTGGCAGACAGTCTGCAAATATTTAAGCAATATCGCACAAACCGTGGCTTTGTAATCAACGTAGGCTGCGACTGCACCGACTTTGCAGCAATCTACGGTGACAACATCGTTGCAGGCTGCACACTGTACAACAGCAGCCGTCACCTTACCGAGGCAATCACAGCCAAGATACGCAACAAGTATTTGGTCGAGCTTGCCTTTGACCAAGCCGAGCAGCTTAAGCTAAGCTGTGCAAGCTTGTACCCCAACGACGCCTCCAGCTGTGTAGTCAAGGGCACCAACGTGCAAAACGGCAACGAGGAGGTTGTAACCGTCACCTCCAAGGAGCTGTACGACACCTTGGTAGATTTTTTCAAAAGCTACGTCAGCGTCATCAACAGCATCAATGCCACCGTGCCCGAGCAAATTGCAACGCTCATCAAGCAAGAAGGCATCTTTTTGTGTGGTGGTGGAGCCAAGCTTTCGGGATTGGACGCATTTTTGTATGCCGAAACAGGGCTGCCTGTGCGTGTTGCCACCAATCCGGAAGACACCTCCGTCATGGGTGGATTGCTGTTTGTAGACGGCCACAACTAAAATTAGTATTCAAGCAAAAAAGCACTCGTTTTGAGTGCTTTTTTTGATGCAAATTTTGTCAATATTTGGCTGTTTTTATGATTGCAGCCCCACCAAGTCGTCTTTGTTGTACAATGTTTGCACTTTGACAAGGATTTGTATCATATGGCTCGAAAAATCGTACTTACAAGTGGCAAGGGTGGCGTAGGCAAAACCACCGTTTGTGCCAATTTGGGCATAGCCCTTTCACAACGAGGCTTGCGTGTTGCGCTGCTGGATTTTGACATAGGCATGAACAATCTTGACGTGGCAATGAGACTGGACAATCAGGTTGTTTTTGACCTAATTGACGTCATCGAGGGCAGGTGCCGCATAGCCCAAGCGCTGCTGCAGGACGTCAACTACCCCACGTTGTACGTAATGCCCAGCTGTCACCACGCAAAGAGGGTAATCAGCATCGACCAGATGCGCCACTTGATGAGCAGGCTGCAGGATGGCTTTGACTACGTGTTGATTGATTGTCCTGCAGGTATGGAAACGGGCTTTAGACGTGCCGTAGCCTGCGCTGACGAAGCAATAGTTGTGGCAACTCCACACCCCTACAGCATCAAGGATGCCCAAAAGGTAATCGACTACCTCAACGGCAGCAACTTGCTTCAGGTAAGCGTGGTGGTCAACAGGGTACGAGGCGACCTGGTTTGCTCGGGCGAAATGCTGGACGTCAAGCAGGTTTTTGCCTTGCTAAACGCCAAGCCGTTGGGCGTTTTGCCGGAGGATGACTTTGTCAACTGCAATTTGGAGGCAGCCACCAACAACAAAGCGTACAAAATGCTTGCAAGCAACCTGCACGATGGCACGGCAAGCATCTACGACTGCACCTCTCGCTACCGTGGCTTTTTTGGCAAATTACGTCGAAACGCCAAGCGCAACGCCTAAGCTTGCATAAAATTGCTTCTTGTCAAGTAAAATATAGCAAAACGTAAAGGAGACAACACTTATGCAAGACAACTTCAACAATGTTTTAGACGCCACCGACCTGCAATGGCTGGACGTCACCTACACAGCCAAAAAGTACCTTGAGTCCCCCGACGAAAAGGCAAAAAGAAAGGGCAAACGCACCTTCAAGCTGAGCAAAAGGGCTATTGGCTTTGGCGCAATTGCCGTAGGCTGCTTGGCAGCACTTGTAGGCTTCACCTTTGTAAAGGGCAGCTTTGACGGCAACTTTTTACAAATTGCCAAGGCTACGGTAACAGCATCGCTGTTTGGGCAAAGCAAGGATTCCACAATGACACTCAGCCTTCCCTGCAACATGGAGGTTCAAAGCGTAGAGGATGGCGTAATCGTGCTGTCCGGTGGCAAAGCACTTACCAGCCTGACACAAGGCACAGTAATTCAAAATGATGCAAACGGCCTTGCAATCAAGGTTGACGACGACGTCGTAATTGTGTACAACGGATTGACTCAAACCTATGTTTCGGTGGGGGACGTAGTGCAAAACAATCAGCTTTTGGGCAAGTATCAAGGCAGCGTAAGCGCCAGCGTCAGCTACCAAGGCAGCCTTGTTGTTGACGTTGTTGCCGACGAAAGCGCAATCAAATGGAGCGTCTAAGGCTCAATTTTCATTTCAGCTTTTTTGTTGCGCTTGCAATCTATGCATTGCTGGGGCAGGCAATGGATTTTGTCAGCTACGCATTGGCAATGGTTCTACACGAAATTGCTCACTACTTGGTTGCAAGCCGATTGTTTTACCGATGCCGTCAAATGCAAATTTCCTGCTTTGGCGCCGTGCTTTACGGCGACTTTCAAGACGCAGGCAGCACCGACGTTGTGCTGATTGCATTGGCAGGACCGGTGGCAAACATGCTTTTTGCCCTGCTTGCCGTGGCGTTTTGGTGGATTTTTCCCTCCACCTACTACTTTACAAGCAGCTTTGTTTGGGGAAACGTCAGCATGGCTGTAGTCAATTTGATGCCCGTCTATCCCTTGGATGGTGGCAGGGTCGCCGTGGCGCTTTTGCAGCGATTTACAAGCAAAAAGCGCAGCCTCAGGATAGTGCGCACCTTTGCACTCGCCTTGGCTGCTGCATTGATTTTGGTATTTGTGGTGGCGCTCTTTTGTGGCGAGCTGCTACTAAGCATGGTAATTTTTGCAATCTTTTTGCTTTGCTCTGCCTTTGCCAAAGGCAAAACAGCCTTTCAAAGGCTAAGCTTTTTGCAAAATTTTTCAAAAAGGATGGTACGAGGCGTGGAAAAAAAGACGCTTGTATTCGACGTCAATGCAACGGTATCAAGCGTTGCAAAAAGGATGGTAGGTGGAAGCCTTTACGACGTAGAAATTTGGCACCAAGGCAAGCTTGTCAAAAGGATATCCTTTTGTCAGCTGGACAAACTGCTGCAGACCTCCCACCCCAACGACAGGCTTGTCGAGCTTTCCTGCCCGTCATGAAGCTGTTTTGGCAATATGGCTACAGCTTGATGTTTTGCTCGGCAAGGTTAAATCGCCTGTTAAATCTGCTGTACAGGCCTGCAAGGGCAAAAAGGCTTGCCCACACAAGATTGTACAGGGGAAAGTAGGACAAAAACGCCAGCGCAAATGTAAAAGCCGAGCAAGTAAGGTAGCTTTTGGTGCGCTTTTTGTTGAAGGCATATTGCAAAACGGGCGTGTTGTTGGGCGTCTTTTTTACTGCAAGATTGGGCATTTTTTCGTACCTTTGCAGCAAAGCAACGGCCTTGCCCGCATCAAATATTTGCAGCTTGACAGGCAGTAAATCAAGGTATTTAGATGTGTCGGCATTCACGCTTTTGCACCACAAATGCAGCTGATTGCAGCCAAGCAGCAATGCCTGTCGGCAAAGGGCAAGCACCTTGTCGCAGCCCGTGCCCTTTGTGCAGTAATCCAACGCCAGCAGTGCCTTTGCTTGGTCCTTTGTGACGATGCATCCGTCGTCACGCTTGTCTACGTCGTAGCCAACAAATTGGTACAACTCCACAACAACGCCATTGTCGCCGTACAACGCAAATTGCAAAGCAAGTTGCTTTGCAATTTTTTTATTTGCAGTCTTTTTTGGCAATTTTTTTGTGGATGCCAAGCAAATTACGGCAAACGCCATCACGCCACCGCAAGCAAGACTGGTGCTTGCCAGCTTAGTTACGTAGTAAACCCAGCAAAAAGCTGCAAAAAAGGCAAAAAATGCCACTAAAATGGTGTTTAGTACTTTTGTCATAAAACTATTGTTGCCTTTTTGCTTAAAAGTAATTGAAATATTGTCAAAAATATTGTAAAATATTGTTATGAAAGTAGGAATTTTCGGTGGCACCTTCAATCCACCTCACAAAACGCATTTGCAACTGGCGCAAAGTGCCATACGACAGCTGGGATTAGACAAGCTGATTGTCTTTCCCTGTGGCAATCCACCTCACAAAAGCTGCTTTGTGGATTCTGCCCATCGGTTGCAAATGACACGCCTTGCCTTTGCCGACGTCCCACAGGTGGTAGTGGACGACTTCGAAATTGTCTCCACAGCAAAAAGCTACACGGCAAACACCCTACGATACGTCAAGGGCACGTACCCCGACGCACAGCTGTATTTGGTGATGGGCGCCGACAGCCTGGCATACCTACAGGATTGGTATCAGCCCCAAGCAATACTAAGCATGGCGCAGGTGGTGGTATACGGTCGCAAGGGCGTCGATTTGGATGAGCAGATTGCCAAGCAAAGCAAGCTTTTGGGCGCAAGCTTTGTCGTGCTGGAGGGCGTAGATACAGCCGACAACTCCACCGATATTCGCCTCAACTACCAATTTGGCTTGCCACAGCCCAGCGTCCTGCCACAGGTGGATGCCTACGTCAAGGCAAACGGCCTTTATCAACAGCATTTGCCAATGTGCACCAAGCTTAAAGATTATCTCAAGCCGTCACGTCTTGCCCACACCTACCACGTAGTCAAGGCAGGGCTCAAGCTACCCTCGCAATGCAATCCCGACGACGTGTTTGTTGCTTGCGCATTGCATGACGTGGCAAAGTACGTCCACTCTGCCCACCACGCAAGGTACGACTTTGAAGCAGGCAGTTTGCCACCCTCGGTGGTGCACGCCTTTTTGGGCGAAAGGGTTGCGCAGCAGGATTTTGGCGTAACCGACAGGCAAATACTTGACGCCATCAAGTACCACACCACAGCCCGTCCCAACATGACCGAGCTGGATATGGTGGTGTACGTTGCCGACAAGGTGGAGGAGTCCCGTCCCTACCCTGTTTCTCATTTGTTTGCCCCCACCCTGCAGCAAACCTTTTACAACGTGCTGCTGGAGGCAAGCGAGGTTGTAAAGCAAAGTGGAAAGGTGGTGCATCCACTCACACAGCAGGCAGTAGATTTCTACACACAACTAATCAAGGAGGATATTTGATATGACGTCCAATCAAGCAGTACAACTAATTTGCAAAACTCTTGCCGAAAAGCAAGGTAAAAACATCAAAATAGTAGATCTTACAGGCGTAAGCGACGTAGCAGATTACTTTGTAATTTGCTCGGGCAGCAGTGCGCCACAAGTAAAGGCAATGTTTGAGCACCTCGAGCACGTAATGGAAACCAACGGCGTGTTTGCTCGCCGCAAGGAGGGCGTAGCCGAGGGACGCTGGATTGCAGTGGACTACGTCGACGTTGTAGTGCACGTATTCCACAAGGATGCAAGGGACCTTTACGCCCTTGATGCGCTGTGGAGCAACGGTGCAAACGTAACCGAATACCAAGATTGATGCAAACAAAGTCCCTTTGCGGACTTTTTTTGCTTTTGTCAAGTCTTTACTGTTGACAAGTGAAGCAATATTTTATATAATTAAAGTTGATTTTATTTCACAAAGTCATTCAAGACGAAGGAGAAACTATGAATTTGATGCACACCTTTGGCGAAAACGTATTCAATGACAGCGTAATGCAAAAGCTGTTGCCAAGTGACGTCTATCTTGCCGTAAAAAACACGCAAAACGGCGAGCCTTTGACCGATGCGCAAATAAACGTGTTTGCAGAAACTCTGCGCAAATGGGCAATGGAAAAGGGCGCAACACACTACACGCACTGGTTCCAACCAATGACGGGTATCACAGCCGAAAAGCACGAAAGCTTTCACTCGCCCAACCAGCACGGAAGCATCATCACAAAGTTTCGTGGCAAGGAGCTTGTAAAGGGCGAGTCGGACGCATCCAGCTTCCCCAACGGTGGCATTCGCCAAACCTTTGAGGCCCGTGGATACACGGCTTGGGATCCAACCTCCTACGCCTTCATCAAGGACAACTGCCTTTGCATCCCAACGGCATTTATAAGCTACTCCGGCGAGCTGTTAGACAAAAAGACACCTTTGCTTCGCAGCATTCAAGCACTAAACAAGCAAGCAATGCGAGTGCTCAAGCTGTTTGGCAGCGATGCAACGGGCGTAGTAAGCACTGTCGGTGCCGAGCAAGAGTACTTTTTGATTGACAAGGCAGCATTTCTAAAGCGCAAGGACCTTTTGTACACAGGTCGCACCCTTTTTGGTGCACATCCACCCAAAGGTCAGGAGCTTGACGACCATTACTATGGTACAATCAAGCCACGTGTTGCCGAGTTTATGGCGCAAGTCAACGTCGAGCTTAGCAAGCTGGGCATCATTTCCAAAACCGAGCACAACGAGGTTGCACCTGCTCAGCACGAGCTTGCACCTGCGTACACGCACACCAATCGTGCATGCGACCAAAATCAGCTTACGATGGAGGTGCTCAAAAAGGTTGCCGACAAATTGGATATGGCGTGCCTGCTTCACGAAAAGCCCTTTGAAGGCATCAACGGCAGCGGCAAGCACAACAACTGGAGCCTTTTGACCAACACCGACGTCAATTTGTTTGAGCCGGGCGCAACCCCACAAGACAACGCACAATTTTTGTTGTTCTTGGCAGCAGTGGTAAAGGCTGTAGACGAATATCAAGACCTTTTGCGCTCCACCGTAGCAACGGCAGGCAACGACTGCCGTCTGGGAGGACACGAGGCGCCACCTGCCATCATCAGCATGTTTGTTGGCAGCGACCTCGAGGAGGTAATCAACGCCATCGTGCTTGGCGAAAAGGCAAAGACTCAAACTGCACGCCGTATGAACATTGGCGTGGACACCTTGCCTGCCATCCCAACCGATGCAACCGACCGCAATCGCACGTCGCCGTTTGCATTTACAGGCAACAAGTTTGAGTTCCGTATGCCGGGCAGCTCATTTTCTATCACCGACCCCAACACCGTCATCAACACCATTGTAGCCGAAAGCTTGGCTCAGTTTGCCGACAGATTGGAGGCAGCAGCCGACTTTTCTGCCGAGCTGGGCGCACTTGTCAAGGAAACCTTTGAAAAGCACGGCCGAATCATCTTCAACGGAAACAACTACTCGGAGGAGTGGAAAAACGAGGCTGCCCTGCGTGGACTTTTGTGCCTACCAACAACAGCCGATGCAATTCCATGCCTGACAGCCGACAAAAACGTCAAGCTGTTTGAAAAGCATGCCGTATTTACCAAGCGTGAGCTTGTCGCTCGCAGGGATATTTTGCTTGAGGGCTACTGCAAAACCGTCACGGTTGAGGCGCTTACAATGCTGGAGATGTCCAACAAGGAAATTGCGCCTGCCGTCGAAAAGTATCTGCAAACACTTACACAAATTGCTCGAAACAAGGCAAAGATGTCCATGCCTGTCAGCTACGAGCAAGGCAAAATCAACAAGATTACTCAGCTTTTGGTGGATTTGGCTAAGTACACCGAAAGATTGGAAAATCTTACAGCAAAAACACAATTTGAAGACCATCAAGCACACGCAATCTTCGTCAAGGAGCAAGTGATTCCAACCATGAAGCTTCTGCGTGAAACAGCCGACAAGCTGGAGGCAATCTGTCCCGAAACCGATTGGCCCTTCCCAACCTACGGCAAGCTGCTGTACAGCGTCAGCTAAACAACCAATTGGTGTGTCACAAATTGTCAAAAAAACCAAACATTTGGCTACAAGTTGGTTGACAAAGTTGTCAACCTGTGGTAATATAAAAGCATAGTCAAATCAGGCATC
>JAFVXX010000081.1 GCA_017500905.1 Clostridia bacterium | reverse complement strand
GCCCTGCAAAAAAATCCCGTGTAGTAACCGAGCCGGATAAACGCATAACGGCCTACCACGAAAGTGGTCACGCAATACTGGCAATGAGCCTCAAAAACTGCAACCCCGTGCACGAAGTAACCATCATCCCACGTGGTCAAGCAGCAGGCTACACCATGACTCGCCCCGAAAACGACAACGACCACATCATGAAGGATCAGCTTTTGGATGAAATCACCATGACGCTGGGTGGCCGTGTTGCCGAGGAGCTTGTAATTGGCAAAATCAGCGCAGGCGCAAGCGGCGACATCCGTCAGCTTACGTCCCTTGCTCAACGCATGGTAACCGAGTGGGGCATGAGTGACAAAATTGGTCCAATATTCTACGGCAGCGAGGGCGAGGTTTTCCTTGGCAGAAGCTACCAAAATCAACACAGCTACAGCGAAAGCGTTGCAAAGACCATCGACGAGGAAATCCACGCAATTGTGGATGGCTGCTACAAGCTTGCAAAGCAAATCCTAACCGAAAAGATGGACGTAATGCACAACATGGCTCGTGTGCTGTTTGAAAAGGAAACCATCCACAACGACGAAGTGGCAATGCTTATGGAAGGCAAATCTGCCGACGAAGTAATTGCATTTATGGATGGCACAAGCGTAACAAACGCAGACTAATACGCAAAAAAACGGAGGCAAACAGGCTTTGTCTCCGTTTACTTTTGCAAAATTGCGCAAAACGGTTGCAAAAAAGCTGCAAATAGTGTATCATTGTAAAGCAAACGGAAAACATATATCTCTGGGTGTAGCGCAGTTTGGTAGCGCACAAGACTGGGGGTCTTGGGGTCGCAGGTTCAAGTCCTGTCACTCAGACCAGGCGCAAGGGCGTGTCCCTTGTGGTCGTAAAGAAAGGCAGGCAAACAAGCTTGCCTTTTTTCTTTACTCCTTTTGGGCAGCCCGTTGCGTTGTCTTTACGCAGGAGGATGAAATGATGTGACGCTCGCAGTTGCTCGCTATTCCGTCGCTTGCGCTCCTTACAAGTCCTGTCACTCAGACCAAACAAAAAGGCGTCCCGTGTGGTCGCAACAAAAAGGGCAAGCACAAGACTTGCCCTTTTTGTTGCTATTGACATTGCTTGCAAGGTGTGATACAATGTTGGCAACAAATATTTCCCCAAAAAATTTTTTTGCGAGGGGTAGATTATGAAAAGACGTATTGCATTGTTACTAACCATAGTTTTGCTTGTTGCTGTAGGCGCACTTTTGCTTACGGGGTGTTCGTGGAGCATTTTTGATCTGTTTAGGGGCAAAAAGTACGAAGGATTTTACTATCAAGCAGCAAATGGCCAGGTAACCATTACGGGCTACAGTTGCGAAAACCAACACGTTGTAATCCCCGAAACCATCAAAGGTATGCCAGTAGTGGCAATAGAGAGAAGGGTGTTTTTCATGGACGACTACATTGTTTCAATCACTTTCCCGGATAGCAACATTGTGGTAGAAACGGAAAACTTGTGTTATTGTGCAAGCTTGCAAACGGTAGTTTTGGGAGAAAACACACAAATTGGAAGCGATATCATAGGATTTGATTGCGAATCGTTTGTCTACAACCAATACGGCAACGGCTTGTACGTTGGTACGGCAACAAACCCGTACCACATGCTGGTTCTACCAGTCAACCAACAAATACAAGATATATCCATCCATACCGATACAAAGGTTATTGGACAGGCTGCGCTTATTAGGTGCAAAGAACTTGTGACGATAGCTTTTCCTGTGGGCGTAACAACAATAGGCAACTCTGTTACGAAGTCTTGTGAAAAGTTGGAATATATGTCTATTCCTGCAAGCGTAACAAGCATAGGCTATGGTCTTTTTTCCGGTTGCCATGCACTTAGCAACGTAGAGCTAAGTCAAGAAAACGAGCACTACAAATTAGAAGGCAATGCTTTGTATACTAAGGATGGCACAACGCTTGTCGAGTACTACACACCGCAACAAAGCACCATTTTTACTGTTCCTAACAGTGTCAAAGAAATTGCTGACTTTGCTTTTGTAGACATAAAAAATCTTGAGGAAGTAGTACTCCCAGATAACGTTGAAACATTGGGCTTGGCTGTTTTTAGAGAGTGTCATGACTTGAAAAAGGCTACGCTTGGAAAAAACATTAAAATCCTTGAATTAGGGACTTTTGAAGAATGTAGATCCTTGGTTGAAGTAGAAATGCCAAGTGTTGAAAAAATTAGACAAAGTGCCTTTAGTAGATGCGAAAGTTTGCAACACGTTGGTTGGAGCGACAATTTACGCGTTATCGAACTGCAAACGTTTTTCGTGTGCCCATCACTTACCGAAGTTGTGATTCCTGATGGTGTAACATCGTTAGGGTTTCAAGTGTTTTACGAATGCACCAGCCTGAAAACGGTAGTTTTGGGTAGAGGCCTTCGTTACATAGGGGAAACAGCTTTTACCGAGTGTCCTGCGTTGGAATCGGTTACCTTTGTTGATCCAACAGGCTGGAGAGTGCACACAGGTTGGTTTTTGTCCAGCAAAAAAGATATGTCTGACCCACAAGCAAATGCCGAGTTCCTTAGGACATACAACGGTTACTACAGCGGTAGTTATCTAACCAAAAAGTAAACAGCGTTTGCAATTAACTAATACAAAACAAAAAAGGGCAGCCAACTGCGGCTTGCCCTTTTGTTATTTCTCCGGTTGGTCGGCCGTTTATCCGTCTTTGTGCAGGAGGATGAAATGACGTGACGCTCGCTTACTCTCGCTATTCCGTCGCATACGCTCCTTGCAAGTCCTGTCACTTAGACTAAAAAAGGAACGACTTTGCTGTCGTTCCTTTTTTTAGTTCTTTAAATTAAATTTTTCCACATTCTTGTATACAGCCTTTAATGTTTGCCAAAAGCCAGCTGATACAACTAAAATACATGTCGGAGTCCAGCTTGTAGCCGTCCATTTCCGCCATAAGTAACAAGTTTGCCAGTTCTCCGTAGTAGTCGTTTAACAACGGAAATTTGCTTGGATAGTTGCAAACAAAACCAACCTTGTTGGTAATGGAAGACAATTCGTTATATTCCGAAGCGGTCATCCTTACCCTTGGGTCCAAATTTGAAACGATGTCGTAGCCTCTTTTTACGATATTGGCTAATTCATATGCAGTCATAAAAGACACCTCCTTTACTATATATAAAAATTATATCACGGCAAAAACGTGTTGTCAACAGTAATTTTTAATGGTAACGTTGCCAAAACAAGCTGTTTATAAGGATAAAACTTTGCCGTGCAGCTTGTCCGTTTGCCTTTTGTTGATACAGGTCGTTGCCTGTTTTAGCCTTGTTGTGTCGATGGCTCCATCCTTACGACGTAGGTTTTTGTGTTGACGTACACGTTGTAATATCCTTCGTTGGCTACAACAATGGAGTTGCTTGTAAAGGTTGCGTACGTGCCGTTGCAATCATCGTGCAAAACCACCTTGTATGCCGACAGGTGGTCAGCATCCCAAAGGCTTAGTACTTGGTTGGCTGCAACAGCTACGTTGGTTGCCACAAGCTCGTCGGTGTTGAGGGGATTGACCTCCATTGGCACAAAGGTAGATGGCTCAACCAGCAGGTGGCAGGACGGGATGGTGTAGTACAAGGGCGTTGTCAGCTCCTCAAGGTACTCTAAGTCAAAGCAAAGTGTTGACACGTCAAAGCACAGGTTGTACCTTCCCGTTTGCAAAACGTTGATTTGCAAAGGCTTGCCCTCAAGCTTTTCCTCCATGGCGTAAGAGGTGTCTGCAAGGTCGCCAAGGGAAGCAAACCTTTCCGCTTCGTCGCCCGTAAGCATGTAAAAGCAATCGTCTTGATGCAAGGGCAGGTTGCTGTAGATACGTACCTTGCCATCGATGGCAAAGTAGGGGATTTGAACCAGTGCGCCGTTTACCTTCATCCACAGGGAAAGCTTTTGCGAGGTGTAGTAAACCGTGTTTTGTTTGGCAACAAAGTGCTGCAATTGGATGTCGTTTGCCGCCACCTCTACAACGTCATCGTTGTAATTAATGCGTTTGTCAAAGGGCAGCTCGCACCCTGCAAAAGCAAGCATGCAAGATGCAAACAGCGCAAGCACAAGCATGCATATACAAAGCCTTTTCATCAAAGCACCTCCTAAGTCGTGCATTTTTGTAATCTAAGTATAGCACAGTAGCAAAGTAATTTCAACCCAAATTGGAAAATTGGGCTTTTTTGCGTCAGGAGTAGTATATACAAGCAACTTTTTGAAAAATATTGACAAACTTTGCAGTTGATGGTATGCTAAATAAATAAACGTTTAGGACAAAGTCCTAAAAACGCAAATAAGAAAGCACAGACTTTGATAGTCAGCCCGTATGCGTCAAAGCCTTGCACGATGGAGAATCTATGAATAAGCTTACAAAATCATTACTAACACTATGCCTTGTCCTGCTGGTTGTTGCTTGCCTTGTGGCATGCGGCGACTGCAAGCACGCATGGCAGGATGGGGTATGCACCAAATGCAATCAAGTGTGCAGCCACACCTACGTTGAAGGCAAGTGCAGCATTTGTAGCGCAGAGTGTCACCACAGCTACGTTGACAGCGTTTGCATCAAGTGTAATCAAGCATGTACCCACACTTATCAAAACGGAATGTGTACCAAGTGTCAAAAGGTTTGTACAACGCACAATTACCAGGACGGAACCTGCCTTGTATGTGGCAAGGTTTGCGCAACACACAACTTTGTAGACAGCGTATGCACCATTTGTGGCAAGGTTTGCACACCTCACAGCTACGTCAATGGAGTTTGTAGCACCTGTCAAAAGGTTTGTTCTCCTCACAGCTACAATGAAGGGGTATGCACCGTTTGTGGCAAGGTTTGCGCCCACTCGTATGTCAACGGCGTTTGCTCTGTTTGCACCTTTGCGTGCAAGCACAGCTTTGTCAACGGAGCTTGCACCAGCTGCCTGTTTGTATGCAGTCACAGCTACCAAGAGGGCATGTGCACAATCTGCAACAAGGTTTGTTCTCCTCACAGCTACAATGAAGGCGTATGCGCCGTTTGCCAAATTGTTTGTCCTCACGTCAGCTACGATGACGGACGTTGCCTCAACTGCGGCATGGCTTGCAAGCACGTCTACGTAGAGGGCACGTGCACCGTTTGCAGCATGGCATGCACTCACGATTACAAGGGTGGAGTATGCCAGGATTGTGGAAACGTTTGCAACCACTCCTACCAAAACAGCCAGTGTATCCACTGCGACGTGGCGTGCACAAGCCACGTGTTTGCAGAGGGCGTATGCGCAATATGCTCCTTTGTATGCAGCCACACCTACAAGGACGGAGTTTGCTCCAACTGCAACTACTACTGCGCACACTTTTACGTAAGTGGCGTTTGCAACTACTGCGGCAAAAAGGATCCCAGCTACATCCCCCCGGGAAGCAGCTTGGAAAAGTACTTGCCCATCATCAACTGCTTCAAGGACCTTGTCGAGTACAAAAAGGCAACCGAAAGCTTGCCTCCAAGAGGCGACAACGAGCCTTACTACTACGACGCCGTATACACGGCTGTGGGCTACTACGATCCAACCAGGGACTTTGGCTACACAATTGACGACGTCAATGGCGACGGAACAGACGAGCTGCTGCTGATGGAGCGCAGATGCAATTTGTACAGCCTGTTTACGCTGGTGGACGACGTGCCCACGCACGTGGCAAGCTTCCAGGACGGCATGGGCTACTTGGCTCCTTGGGGCGAGGTGTTTTACAATGAAAAGCTTCAAGAGGGCACTAACTACTACAACGTCAAGCACGTCAAAAAGCTTGTTGGCTCCACCTTGGTGGGCGTAGAGTACCTTTGGGTGGATACTGATGGCGACCTTGCAACCGACGAGGATATGCAGTACTTCTACTCAACCAACGGCAGCAGGCAGCAAATCACAAAGGATCAATACAACGTGTATTCAACGCAGTACGGCTACTACTGGGATTACCCCAGCAGGCTGACTCGCCTTGTTGGATTGCAATTTGTCCCTGCACTTCGCACAACGATGGGAAGCGTACCAACGGCAGATTTTTCGTCCTACCAAGCAACCATCGAAACCTTCCGTTTGATGTACGTCGAGGTTGCACTTAAGGCAGGCACCAAGTACGAGCGCACCAAGTGGACGGACGGCACCTACGAGCAAATGATGGCATTTGACTCCCTTGCCGACTACAAAATTTACAACAAGCTGATGGCAAGCTGTGTGTTGGCGCAATCCACCTCCTCGGCAAAGTTTGGCTACGCCCTGCGTGACCTAAACGGCGACGGAGTAGATGAGCTTGTTCTGCTGCAAAACGAGTACTGCGTGCTTGCAATCTTTACCCAACACAACGGCAAGGTTGTTTTGCTGGACAGCTACACCGACACCCGTAGTGCGTTTATTGATGGCAACGGCGTAATACACGTTCAAGCACGCTTGCTGCCCGGTATGCACAAAAAGGATGCAAGCTACACCCTGTACACCATCCAAGAAGGCAAGCTGGTTGCAACACTTTCCGTTGCAGTGCGCCACACCAAGGCCGGCGTAGCAGACAGCTGGCTCAATTTGCTTGCAACGGGCGATCAAGCTCTTTCGAGCGAGCAATTTGCCACCCTGCAAGCACAATGGGCAGGCGACCTTGGCAGCGCAGCCTTTGACGACTACACCAAGGCCAACGCCAAGCTGCAATTTGTACAATTTGACAACTGATTTACAAGGAAAAACTACTATGAAAATCTATCTTGACGACGTAAGGCCCGTGCCAGCTGGCTACGTGCTGTGCCAAAGCGTCAACCAAGCAAAGCAAG
>JAFVXX010000080.1 GCA_017500905.1 Clostridia bacterium | reverse complement strand
CTTCACGAAAGGGAAAGAGATACCGAAAATATACTTCGTCCCAAATCTATGGACGACTACGTTGGTCAGGAAAAGGTAAAGGGCAACCTGTTGGTGTACATCAAGGCGGCGTTGTCTCGTGGCGAAAGCCTTGACCACGTTTTGTTGTACGGACCACCGGGATTGGGCAAAACCACCTTGGCGCACATCATTGCCAACGAAATGGGCGTGCCAATTACCGTTACAAGTGGCTCGGCAATCCCAAGCAAATTTGACCTAAGTGCAATTTTGTCTAAGCTTAAGCCCAACGAGGTGCTTTTTATTGATGAAATCCACCGTTTGCACAGCAGCTTGGAGGAAATTTTGTACCCTGCAATGGAGGATTACCGTCTGGACTTTGTTGTGGGCAAGGGACCAAGCGCATCTTCGGTAAACATCAAATTGGAAAAGTTTACGCTAATTGGCGCAACAACCAAGGCAGGCAATCTTGCAGCGCCTTTGCGTGACAGGTTTGGTATGCAAATGAGGTTGGAACTGTACACTCCCGAGCAATTGCAAGGCATTGTTGACAAATCTGCAAAGCGACTTGGTTGCGAAATTACCTCCGAGGCAAGCATGCAAATTGCAAAGTGCTCTCGTGGTACGCCTCGTATTGCCAACCGTTTGCTAAAGCGTATTCGTGACTTTGCCGAGGTGTATTCTAACGGCAAAATCGACCTGCAAATTACCAAGCACGCACTTTCGTTGATGGAAGTTGACGACTTGGGACTGGATGCAGTAGACAAAAACGTACTTACTGCAATGATAGACAAATTTAACGGTGGCCCTGTTGGCTTGGACACGTTGGCTGCTGCAACGGGCGAGGATGCCGTGACAATTGAGGACGTTTACGAGCCATATTTGTTGCAATTGGGCTTCGTTGCACGTACCCCTCGTGGCCGTGTATGCATGCCAAATGCTTACAAGCATCTTGGACGTCCCGTTCCACAACATTTGTTGCAAACTGCACCCGAGGACGTGGAGCAATGAAAACAAGCGACTTTTTTTACAATCTCCCCGAGGAGTTGATTGCTCAATTTCCCGTTGAGCCAAGGGACAGCTCTCGCTTGATGGTGTACGACCGTAGTGCAAAAAAGGTAGAGCACAAGCACTTTTACGACGTTGCAGACTACCTTAAAGCAGGCGACGTGTTGGTTGTAAACAACACCAAGGTGTTGCCCGTGCGTATCTACGGCAACAAGCAAAACACGGGTGGTAAAATAGAGTTTTTGTTGCTTAAGCGACTGGACCTTACCCACTGGGAAGTAATTTTGAAGCCGGGACGTATTGCAAAAGTAGGCAGTACCTTTGTTTTTGGCAACGGATTGCTTACTGCCACGGTGGAAAGCATATCTACAGATGGCGCCAGAGTGGTAAATTTTGCCTACGACGGCGTTTTTGAAGACGTGCTAAGCAAGATTGGCGAAATGCCTTTGCCCCCTTACATCACTCAAAAACTGACCAATAAGGAGCGATACAATACGGTTTACAGTCAAGTAAACGGATCGTCGGCTGCACCAACGGCAGGGCTTCACTTTACGCCCGAGTTGCTACAAAAAATTAGGCAAAAGGGTGTAGAGGTGGTGGAGGTTCTGCTTCACGTTGGACTGGGCACTTTTAGACCTGTAAAGGTGGACGACGTAGAAAATCACAAGATGCACAGCGAGTTTTTCAGTGTTTCTCAAGAATCAGCTGATAAAATTAACAATGCCAGGGCACGTGGCGGCCGTGTGTTTGCAGTTGGCACAACAAGTGTGCGCACTTTGGAAAGCAGCTGTGACGCCAACGGCACAATTTTGCCCGGTAGTGGCGAAACGGATATATTTTTGTATCCACCTAAAAAGCTTAAAACAATTGACGGGCTTATTACAAACTTTCACTTGCCCGAAAGTACACTCATCATGTTGGTTTCCTGCTTGTGTAGCAAGGACGAGGTGCTTGCCTTGTACGACCTTGCAGTAAAACAAAGGTATCGCTTTTTTAGCTTTGGCGATGCAATGATGTTTATTTAGGAAATTTTATGTCAAAATTTAGTTTTACAGTAATAAATCAAGACAAAAGCTGTGGCGCACGCACCGGCGTTTTGCACACTCCACACGGCGACGTGCAAACACCAATTTTTATGCCTGTGGGCACTGCAGCTACGGTAAAATCGCTACTTCCAAGCACCTTGGAGGAGTTGGGTACGCAAATTTTGCTTTCCAACACCTATCACTTGTACTTGCGTCCGGGTAGTGAAATAGTGCGTGATGCAGGCGGACTTCACAAGTTTATGAATTGGCACAAGCCAATTTTGACCGACAGTGGTGGATTTCAGGTGTTTTCGCTTGGTAAGCTTCGCAAAATAACCGAAGAGGGCGTAATTTTCCAATCGCACATCGATGGCAGTAAGCACATTTTTACTCCCGAAAACGTAATGCAAACCGAGCAAAACCTTGGCGCCGACATCATTATGGCGTTTGACGAGTGTAGCAACTACGGCGTGGACAAGCGTTACGCCAAGGAAGCAATGGAGCGCACTCTGCGTTGGCTGGACAGATGTAAAAAATCTCATGTCAACGACACGCAAATGCTGTTTCCGATCATACAAGGTAACTTCTACGAGGATTTGCGCATCGAATCTGCCAAACGTACCATACCGTATGCCGAATGTGGTGTTGCAATTGGTGGCCTCTCGGTTGGCGAGCCAAAGGAATTGATGTGTCAAATGCTTGACGCTTTGCAGCCATATTACCCAACCAATATGCCCCGTTACCTAATGGGTGTCGGCACTCCCGATTATCTGTTGGAGGGCGTAGAGCGTGGTATCGACATGTTTGACTGCGTGTTGCCTACTCGTATTGCACGCAATGGCACGGCAATGACTTCTCATGGAAAGGTGGTAGTGCGCAATGCCAAGTACAAGGCAGACTTTACTCCACTTGACCCTGAGTGCGATTGCTACTGCTGCAAAAACTTTACAAAGGCGTACCTGCGTCACCTTGTAAACTGCAACGAAATACTTGCAGCCGAGCTGTTGTCTATCCACAACATTCACTTTTTGCTTAAGCTGATGGAAAACGTTAGAAACGCCATCAACAACGGCAATTTTGCCGAGTTTAAGGCAGAGT
Organism: Clostridia bacterium; assembly: GCA_017500905.1. Taxonomy (GTDB): domain Bacteria; phylum Bacillota; class Clostridia; order Christensenellales; family CAG-314; genus RGIG5495. The sequence goes on along the minus strand of JAFVXX010000080.1, from coordinate 1,403 downwards.
TTTACGAAAAATACTATCAAAACAACTAAGTTTGCAAAATTTCTTGCAATTAAGTTTGATTTGATGTATAATAAACAAAAATAAATTTTAAGGAGACTATTACAAATGTTGTTTCTACTAAACTTCTTTGAAGGTGCTACTACGGATCCTACATTTATGCAAAAATACGGTATGTGGATTATCATGGGTGTTTTGATTGTTGGTATGCTTGTATTTTCCTTCATCAACAACAAAAAGGCTAAAAAGCGCAATGAGGAAAAAAACAGTCAATTGGCAGAAGGCGTTCAAGTAACCACAATTGGTGGTATTGTTGGCACAATCGTAAAGATGGACGACCAATACCTTTGGATTGAAACGGGCGTTGCACCAAACACAATGACAATGCAAATTTTGCGTCAAGCAATTCACTCCATTGGCACTCCACAAAACACAGGCAAGCAAACTGCTTCCAGTCAGCCAGCAGAACAAGAAGATCCGGACGGCGAAATTAAGTAAATTTTGTTCTAAACTAAACAATCTCCGAATAGCTTATATACTGTTCGGAGGTTTTTTTATGCAAAAAGCGTTGAGTAAAGGTTTGATTTCGCAATCGCTACGTGGTGGGTTGATTGCCTTTTTGATTTCGACAGCCCTGGTGCTGTTGCTGGCACTTGTTGCCAAGATGTTTACACTAAGTGTAGAAATGCTGCCAATTGTAAACCAAGTGCTTAAGTGCGTTGCCGTTGCAATAGGGGCGTTGGTTAGTATCAAGGACGACAAGCTGCTTGTAAAGGCGTTGCTTGTTGGGCTGATTTTTGCATTGTTCAACCTTGTTTTGTACCTTGGACTGGGTGGAGACGTCAATTTTGGTCAGGTTTTGCTTGATTTGGGCTTGGCAGAGGTAGTATGTGTCGTAGTGGCTGTACTAAAAAGCAGAAAAAAGTAAAAATTGCAGTCAAACACTTGTAAAATTTCCGGTTTCGTTGTATAATTAACTAAACGTAAACTTGGAGGATATACCTATGAAATTTATCAAAACAGTTGTAGCGCCAAAAACTAACGAAGTATCAAGCAAAAGTGGTTGTGGCGAATGCCGTTCCAGCTGTCAATCTGCTTGCAAAACAAGCTGTACCGTTGGTAACCAAACTTGCGAACAAAAAGTTGCTGTAAGAAGTAAAGGCACTAAAAACTAATCAACAACAATTAGTACAATTAAGGGCAGTGTGTTTACATACTGCTCTTTTTGATATGGGAGAAAAATTTTGCTACATTACTTTACTCTAAATGACGAGTACTTTCTTTACGACGTAGAAAGCTCGTCATTGTTTGAGATTGAAAAAATTGTCTATGACGTTTTGTCAGGTAGTGCAAGTCTTGAAAAGGACTACAATCCGGAGGACGTTGCACAAGTGAAAAGCGAGCTT
>JAFVXX010000079.1 GCA_017500905.1 Clostridia bacterium | reverse complement strand
GGTTTTGCTTGCGCATTGTGCGAAGGAAAGGCTGACGTTTCGGCATGTGGTCCAACCTCTGCCGAAAACAAAACGGCTATTTGCGAAATTTTGGGCATGGAAGCAGAAACAGGCGAGCCAACCATTGCAGTAGTAAACTGCGCCGGTGGTAGCAACGCTGTTGACAAGTTTGCTTACGAGGGTTACTGTGACTGCGACAACCAAATCTTGGTTGCAGGTGGTCCAAAGGCTTGTACTGCAGGATGTATGGGTGGTGGCTCTTGTGTTACTGCTTGTCCATACGGCGCTATCGAAATTGTTGACGGTTACGCAAAGGTTAAGCCGGAGGAATGCCGTAGCTGTGGATTGTGCATCAAGGCATGTCCAAAGAACGTAATTACACGCATCCCACAAAGCGCAACAATCTACGTTGCATGTAATTCTAAGTGCAAAGGTAAAGACGTTATGGCTCAATGTAAAGTTGGCTGTATCGGTTGTGGTATTTGTGCAAGAATGTGTCCAAACGGCGCAATCACAATGGTAGACAATTTGCCTGTAATTGATTACAGCAAGTGCACAAGCTGTCACGTTTGTGTGGCTAAGTGCCCACGTAAGATTATCCGTTACGTCAACGAGCCTGTTGCAACGGAATCTGCCGAAAAGTAATTTTTTGACTGAATAAAAGACGCAAGCGAAAGTTTGCGTCTTTTTGTTTGTAATTTGTTGACAAACTAATTTGGTAGTGCTACAATTGTGTCAGCTGGGGGTGCTGCATAGTCAGCTGAGATTACACCCTTTGAACTTGGTCAAGTTAGCACTTGCGAAAGGAATGCGTCAACTAAATTTGTTGTACAATTTTCTATGGTTCTTGCCCCGGCAAGGACCTTTTTTGCTTTTGTTAATGCAAGTTTCGGCAATAATAAAAAGGAGAAAAACAAAAATGGTAAACTCACTAAAACCAACCTGGACTGACAGTGGCGAGCTTTTGGTAAGCCTGGACAGTTTGATGGAAATTCTTTCTTCCTTTATGTTGTACGTAACGATAGCATTTGCAATTGTGGCAATTGTCACGCTCGTTTGCACACGTAAAGTAGATGAAGAAAAACGCAAAAAGACAAAAAACGTGCTGTTGGGTACGTTGATTGGCTACACTGTGACAACAGTGTTGATACTTGGAAGCATAAAGCTTCTTTATCAAATAATCGACGAAAAAATCAACGACAAATTTTACCTTGTCGTAGCATTGCTTTGTTGGGTTGTGTTGTCTGTTGTAGTGTTTTTGTCAACAAAAAACAAACACGCAAAATTTGCACGTATTTTTGGTGCTTCGGCATTGATTGTGGCTGTAGCTTATGCAGTAGTTTTGGTAGTGGTTATCCCTGCCAAAAAGGACTACTACGAGCCACTAAACAAGGGGGGCATGTATGCATTTACAGCTGCATTGGTGGCTGTTGCAGTGGTGCTGGCATTGGTTGTTGACAAAGCCAAGCATTCCGACACAACCAAAAGCGTTTCGTATGCAGCAATGTGCATTGCACTAAGCTATGCTCTGAGCTACATCAAGCTGTTTTCGTTGCCACAAGGAGGCTCGGTGACCTTTGCAAGCATGCTTCCTTTGATGCTGTACGCATATATGTTTGGAGCAAAGAAGGGTTTGATTGCTGGCGTAGTATACGGACTGTTGCAATTTATTCAATCTCCACAGTACTACCAATCAATGCAAGTGCTGTTGGACTACCCCGTAGCCTTTGGCGTGCTGGGATTGGCAGGGCTTTTCAACAAGTCCAAGCTGCTTAAAAATGCAACCGTAAGATTTGTTGCGGGATGCTGTCTTGCCGTTTCGTTTAGATACCTTGCACACGTAATTAGTGGCTACTATGTCTTTAGCAGTTGGGCAATGCCCGGCTACACGGCCTTGTCGTGGGCAGTAGTGTACAATTTGTATTCTATAGTAGAGCTTGCAATAATCGTTGCCGTTGCCGTTGCGTTGTTTAGTTCTAAAGCCTTTAGAAAACAAATAGCAATTGTAGAATAACCATAAAAAATGCCGAAAAGTTGAAATTTCGGTATTTTTTTTACAAAATTTTTTCAAAAACCATCTTTACAACGCCTTGTT
>JAFVXX010000078.1 GCA_017500905.1 Clostridia bacterium | reverse complement strand
TCCTTGTCCACCTTTACTTGCTTTGCACGTCCCAGCATGTCAAGAGTAGCAGATTTCAGCTCCAAGCCAACCTCCTCGCTTATTACACGGCCGCCTGTAAGCACGGCAATGTCCTCCAGCATGGCCTTTCTTCTGTCGCCAAATCCGGGTGCCTTTACGGCAACGCAGGTAAAGCTGCCACGAAGCTTGTTCAAAATTAGTGTAGTCAAGGCCTCACCCTCGATGTCCTCCGAAATGATAAGCAGCTTTGCGCCTGTTTTTACAACCTGCTCAAGTAGTGGAAGTAACTCTTGAATATTGCTGATTTTTTTGACGGTAATCAGCACAAATGGATTGTCAAGGTCGGCAACCATCTTTTCAAGGTCGGTAGCCATGTATGGAGATGCGTAGCCACGGTCAAATTGCATACCCTCAACAACACTAAGCTCGGTGCTGATGGTTTTGCCCTCTTCTACTGTAATTACGCCGTCGTTGCCCACCTTTTCAAAGGCATCGGCAATCAATGCGCCAATGCTTTCGTCCCCTGCCGAAATGCTTGCAACCTGTGCAACAGCTTGCTTGGTTTCTACAGGTCTACTAATTTGCTTAAGCTTGTCTACACAAACAGCCACAGCCTTGTCAATGCCCTTTTTCAAAATGATTGGGTTTGCGCCTGCAGCAACGTTTTTGCTGCCCTCGTTGATGATGGATTGCGCAAGCACAACAGCCGTGGTGGTGCCATCGCCAACAACGTCGTTGGTTTTGGTCGAAACCTCCTTTACAATTTGTGCGCCAACGTTTTCAAAAGCGTCCTCCAGCTCGATTTCCTTAGCAATGGAAACGCCGTCGTTTGTAATAAGTGGTCCGCCGTACTTCTTTTCAAGCACAACGTTGCGGCCCTTTGGGCCAATGGTAATTTTTACGGTGTCGGCAAGCTTGTTTACGCCCGTTTCAAGTGCTTTTCTGGCTTCCTCGCCGTATTTGATTTGCTTTGCCATTTGTCAATCCCTCCTTACTCTTCCACAACAGCCAACACGTCGCTTTGACGGATGATGGTCACCTTTTGGCCGTCAACGGTAAATTCGCTGCCTGCATACTTGCTGTACAGCACCTTGTCGCCTACCTTAACAACCATATCCACCTGCTTGCCGTCCACATTGCCACCTTGGCCAACGGCAACAACAACGGCCATTTCTTGCTTTTCCTTGGCAGAAGTAGGCAAAAAGATGCCGCTAACCGATTCTTCCTGTTGCTCAATTTCTTTGACAACAACCTTGTCAAACAAAGGTCTAAGTTTCATATATATTACCTCCAATTAGTAACTAATCAAGCAGTTAGCACTCTCGTCGTCTGACTGCTAACTATATTATACTACATATTGCGTTTTTGTCAAGGTAATTGCGTAACCTTGTGCCAACTTTTTTTGTAGCAATATGTCGCAAAAGGTCAAATAGTTTTACCTATTGATTGACAAAAGCAGCAAATTGTATTAAACTATTAAAAAACACATTGGGAGATAAATTATGAATAAGTGGGACGTACGTTTTATGGATATGGCATGCGAGGTTGCAAAGTGGTCAAGCTGCTTTCAAACTAATCGCCACGTAGGCGCAGTAATTGTCAAGGACAAGCGCATTTTGACTACAGGCTACAACGGCGCACCAAGTGGTGTAGTCAGCTGTATGGAAAAGGGCGAGTGTATTCGCAAAAAGCTGGGCATTGCAAGTGGCACACGCCACGAAATTTGCTACGCCGTTCACGCCGAGCAAAACGCAATAATCCAAGCAGCACGTCTTGGAGTACAGCTTTTGGGCGCAACGCTGTACGTAACGCACCAACCATGCGTAATTTGTGCCAAGATGATCATCAACGCAGGCATTGCCAAAATCATCTACAAGGAAGGCTACCCTGACGAATTTTCCTTGCAATTGCTCAACGAAGCAGGCGTAGAGGTAGTTCGCTTTGATGAGCTTTCCGACTAATTTGTAACCGTTTCAACCATTTGCCCACCGACAGGCCTGTCGGTGGGCTTTATTTTTACAATTCGCCACCCTTGCAAAGATATTTCAACGGAATGTCAAAGCAATCCAATGCTCCAACAAAGCCGTTTTTGTTGAGGAGTGGCACAATTTTTGCGTAGGCAAGGGCAATTTCGGCAGTAAGAAGGGCGTTGTTGTGCGTAGCAAGGCAAAATTGCATCCTCGCATTGTCGCCAACAAACACAATCCGTCCCTTGTGACCAAGATTTCGCCTCTTTATGCGAGCCAGCCTTTTGCCTGACACAAGCCTAACAATCGTTTTGTAGCCCTCAAAGTACTCCTTTATGCCGGCTATTTGCTCCTTTACACCCTTTTTGTTTGGGGCAACAACGTAGCAAAGTCTTTTGCAAACAGCCCTTGTGTCCGTAGCAAATCGCCCACAAGCAGCCCTTGCAACTGCACGCTTGCTTGGGATGGTCAGCTGAATTCCATCCTCAACCCCGGCCACCCTCTTGATTGCGCTTGTATGTCCTT
>JAFVXX010000077.1 GCA_017500905.1 Clostridia bacterium | reverse complement strand
CAATTTTGTAGGACGTATACCCGTCAAGCTGCCCCAAGGCATACTTTTGCCAGTAGCAACCTTAAGACACTCGTAGGTGGCTATTTTTGCGTAACGCTTACAAAGACGTACGGCTTGCAAATGGTCATCCAGGGGCAAATGTACGCTTTTTGTAATGGTTTTGCCATCAAAAGTACACTTTGCGACAAACAAATTGCCGATTGTATCTGCAACAAGCGTCAAATCGGCATTTTGATCCTGCGTAGAAGCAACGTTGAAAAACAATTTTGCAACGTCCTCTACTTCGGTAAAATATTGAAAGTTTGTGTAAAGTGTAATTTGTTTCATAAAAGCTTTAGATAAGGATTGTTTTTTTGTTCATCACTTAGCACAGTGCTTACGCCGTGGCCACTGTACACAACGTAATCCTGCTTGATGGCCTTAAGCTTAGCCAACGATTGCACCATTTTTTGAGGATCGCTGTCAGCCAAATCGGTACGACCTACCGAGCGACAAAACAACGTGTCGCCGGCGAACATAACGTCACCCAAAATCAGACATACGCTTCCCTCTGTGTGACCGGGGGTGTGCAAAACCTGCACGTCAAAGCCTTGTATTTGTGTTACGTCTTCGGTAAGCTGCTTTGTTGGATATGCATTGTTACAGGGCATACGCCACAGGTTGAATTCGGCACTTTGTGCAAGGTGCCAGTCATTGGGATGCGCCCAAATATCCACGTTGTACTTGCTGGCAAGCTTTTGCGCACCACCACAATGGTCAAAGTGGCCATGCGTAAGTACAACTGCAACGGGTTGCAAATTCATTTGGTCGACAAAGCGCTCGACCGTGTCAAAATTGTCAAAGGGGGGATCAATTACAATGCACTTGTCGTCATCGTAAACAACGTAAGTGTTTGTTTCGATGCCACCCAAAATAAATTGCTTAACTTTCATATCAGATGTTGTTGGTACGATATACCGTAACTACGTTTGGGATCGAACGAAGCTTTACAATCAGCTGGCTGACTTGCTCGTGACTACTAACCTCGACGGTTACAAAGGCAATTGCGTTGCCCTTGCGATCTTTACGTGCGTTGATTGCAGACATTGTAAGCTGTTCGTTGACAATACACTTGGTAATTTCAGCAAAAATGTCGCCTTTGTCTTCCGAAATGATTTGGATTGTAACCGGAAAAGTTGTGTTGCCATCCACGTTTACCCATTCGGCAGAAACCAATCGCTCCTTTTCCATACCACGCACGGCAGGACAATCCTCACGATGGACGCAAACGCCACGACCACGGGAAATGTAGCCTACAATTTTGTCACCCGGTACAGGCGAGCAGCATCTGGAAAATCTTACCAAAAGGTCATCCATGCCCTTGATGACAACCGTGCTTTCCTTAGAGCCGTTTTTCTTTTTGCGACGTGCAATCTGCTGCAAGCGCAATTCGTCCGAAACGTGTCTGTTGGAGGCAATCAGCTTGACCATTACCTGATTGAGCGAAATACTGCCGTAGCCTACTGCAGCATACATTTCGTCAATGTCGTTGAACATATATCTTTCACAAACAGCACGCACAGCCTCGGGCGAAAGCAATTCGGACAAATTGATGCCACGATGCTTTGCGTCACGATCTATCATTGCTTTGCCATTTTTGATGTGCTCCTCTTTGAGCTCATTACGGAAAAACTGACGAATCTTTGCCTTTGCCGAGGATGTTTTGACAATGTTTAGCCAGTCACGTGACGGACCCTTGGAGTTGGGGTTGGTCATTACCTCCACCACGTCACCCGTTTGTAAAACCGTTTCTAACGGCACTATCTTAGAGTTTACCTTGGTGCCAACACAGCGATTGCCAACTTGACTGTGAATAGAGTACGCAAAGTCCAATGCCGTTGCACCTGCAGTCAAGTTTTTGACGTCACCGTTTGGAGTAAAGATGTACACCTCGTTGGTGTTGGAAATATCCTTACGAATCAAATCCAAAAACTCGGTGCTATCCTTCAAATCACGCTCGTAGTTTAGCACTTCCTTTACCCAACCAAGCTTTTCGTCCATTGCAGTTGTGCCGGAAACACCTTCTTTGTACTTCCAATGCGCTGCGATACCGTATTCGGCAACCTTGTGCATATCGTAGGTACGGATTTGCACCTCAAAAGGCAGGTGATGGTCGCCATCAACGGCAAAAACCGTAGTATGCAAAGATTGATACATGTTGGGCTTTGGAACAGCAATGTAATCCTTAAAACGTCCGGGCATTGGCTTCCAACGAGCGTGAATTGCACCCAAAACTGCGTAACAATCCTTGATGGATTCCACAATGATACGCACTGCCGTCATATCATAAATTTGCTCCAAGGTTTTACCTTGGCGTTTCATCTTTTTGTAAATGGAAAAGAAATGCTTTGTACGACCGGAAATTTCGAAATTGGCAATAGAAACTGTTGAAAGCTCCTTTTTGATTTCGTACATAAACTCATCCATCAAGGCATGTCTTTCCTGTTGCTTCAGTTTGATATTTTTTGCCAAAAAATCGTACGAAGGTCGGTCGAGATACTTCAAACAAAGGTCCTCAAGCTCACACTTGATTTGCGAAATACCTAAACGTCCTGCAATGGGCGCAAAAATGTCCAAAGTTTCCTTTGCAATAACCTGTTGCTTTGCCTCAGGCAAAAATTGCAACGAGCGCATATTGTGGAGTCGGTCGGCAAGCTTTATTACCATTACACGGATGTCCTTTGCCATTGCAAAAAACATCTTGCGCATGTTTTCGGCTTGCTCCTCCTCCTTAGAGTGAAACTTGATTTTGTCCAGCTTGGTTACGCCCTTTACAAGGTAGGCAATTTCCTCGCCAAAGTCCTCAATCAGATCCTCCTCGGTTACGTAGGTGTCCTCCACAGTATCATGCAGCAATGCAGCACAAATGGTCTCCACGTCCAAGCCCATATCAATCAATATGTCAGCTACCGTCGTAGGGTGAGTAATATACGGCCTGCCACTTGCACGCTTTTGACCTGCGTGAGCCTTTTTTGCTACCTCGTACGCCTGCAAAATGCGCTTTTCATCGGCAGAATAGTAGTATTTAACTTTTGCTAAGAAGTTACTTAACGTAACCTCTGCACTTTCACGTTCTGTTTGCATAAAATTTACCACTTATATTATATAGATAACAAATTAAACAGCTTTGAGCTTTGCAAATCCACCTTTTTGTTGGGAAAAACTACAAGATTGTAATCATCCACAACTTCAATCAGCTGCAGCTCTTCAAAAACCTTGACTGAGGCAACAAATTGAGGATAGGTGCACTTGCCCAACAAATACTTAGTAAAGCAACTGTCAATTGACTCAAATTTATTTTTGTTTTTCAATGCCACGTACACTGAGACACAGACGTTACGATCCAACTTGACGTCACTTAGCACATCACAAGGCAAGGTTGACTGTACGTACTTGCAATTTGGTGCAAGGCTACGTTCAAAATTGGTGTAATTGGCAAAGGAAATTACGTTGTTGTACTGCGAGTAATCAAACTGCTTGCTTGGCGCAATGACAACAGACTTAAACGAGCACTTGTTTTGCACAAAGAAGTCCAGCGTGTAAGCATCAAAATTATAGAACTTACTACAATCGCAAAATTGTTGATAAGTGTCAAACACAACAAGTGTTGACGGCTGATCAAGCAGCTGTACCAATTTATTTGCAGGGACCACTTGCTTTTGTGGCGACTCGGACAAATAGTTGTTTAGCAACGTAGTCTTGTACAACTCCTCAAAGTGCAAGGAATTGAGTAGCGTCAAATCAACTATTATTCCACAGATATTGCCCGAATAGGAATCTAATTCCAGCGTAAACACAACGTCAATTTCGGCACCTGTCTTTAATGCTGTTGCATACTTTGCGTAGTCAAAAAAGCCCTTAAGCTCCAACCCGTTTGACAAGATTATGCTAAGGTGATTGCGCTCCTTTCCAAACACGTTTGCTCGCTCAACTACTGCCTGAGCCCTAAATTTGACCACGTCACTTGGCAAAGTTGGTTGCAACGATTGACAAAATTGGTACGCATCAGCAACTGTAAGATCACCGTCCATATCAACGTCATACACCACGCCTGTCGCAAAGTCATCCTGGCTGAATTG
>JAFVXX010000076.1 GCA_017500905.1 Clostridia bacterium | reverse complement strand
GCACCAAGGGGAGGACGTGTATCAAAGGGATTTGGAAAAGCGATTTGAAATACGCAGGTCCACGGCAACGCAAATGCTAAGTCTGATGGAAAAAAACGGACTTATTTTGCGTCAACCCGTAAGTCACGATGCAAGGCTTAAAAGGCTGGTGCTGACACCCAAGGCCGTTGCTTTGCACAAAAATGTAGAAAAGGAAATTAAAGGCATCGAGGAAAGCTTGATGCAAGGCGTCTCGGTGGAGGAAATGGAAATTTTCTTTGCCGTAATTGACAAGGTGAAGGCAAACTTGACAGCAAAGGAGTAGTATATGTTCAAGATTTTTAGTAAATATTCCAAGGGATACCGTGTTCCTGCTGTTTTGACACCGGTATTTATTGTGTTTGAAGTAATATTAGACGTTTTGATACCAACGCTTATGGCCTACATCGTAGACGTAGGTGGCAGCATTGCAACGGGCACGTATCAATTTGGCAAGCAAGGCAATGAGTTTTGGGACAAGCTGCTGACCAACAACCCACATCTTGCAAGTGGAACTACGCTGCTGTGGACGCTGGGTGGCTTGTGCTTGGGCGTTGCACTTGTGGCTATGCTGTTTGGTATGCTGGCAGGACGCACCGTCGCAATTGCCGGCAGTGGATTTGCAGCCAATCTCAGAAAGGGATTGTTTGCCAAGGTGCAAGACTTTTCCTTTACAAGCATCGACAAGTTTAGCACAGCAGGCCTTGTTACCCGTTGCACAACCGACGTAAACAACGCTCAACAAAGCTACATGCAGCTGCTGCGTATTGTAATTCGTGCACCACTTATGCTGATTACGGCAACAATTTTTGCCTATCGCATGGCGCCCGATATCAGCTGGGTGTTTTTTGTAGCCATCCCCGTGTTGGGTATTTTCATCAGCGTGTTGTCGGTTTTTGCGCATCCGTTGTTCAAAAAATTGGTCAATTCGTACGACCAAATGAACGCCTCCATACAGGAAAACCTGGTGGCATCACGTGTTGTCAAGGCGTACGTTAGAGAGGATTACGAGCAAGACAAGTACGACAAAAGCGCAAGCATTGTAAAGTTTGCACGTGTTGCCTGCGAAAGGCTGATGGCCTTTATGCACCCCGTAAGCATGCTTATTATCTACCTCACCATCGTATCCATTTTGGCAATTGGTGGTAATCGTATGATTGACGGCACAATGCAAAGTGGTGCATTGACCAGCTTGGTTAGCTACTCTACGCAAATATTGATGAGCGTAATGATGGTGTGTATGGTAATTATTCAGCTTGTGCTGTCCCGTGCTTCTATTGTTCGTATTGAGGAGGTGCTAAACGAGCAAAGCGACATTGTGGACGGAGCAAACGACAAGGTGGTTGGCAGTGGCAAAATTGTGTTTGACAACGTCAGCTTTTCGTACACCAACAATCCCGACAATCTCACCTTGACCAACATCAGCTTGACAATTGAAAGTGGTCAAACGGTGGGTATTGTTGGTGGCACGGGCGAGGGAAAAAGCAGTATCGTGCAGCTTATTCCACGCTTTTACGACGTGCTGAGTGGTGCAGTCTACGTTGATGGCACCAACGTCAAGGAGTACAATCTAAAAAATCTTCGTGACGGCGTATCCATGGTGCTGCAAAAGAATTTGCTGTTTAGTGGTACAATCGAAAGCAACCTTCGTTGGGGCAACGAAAACGCCACAATGGAGCAAATTGTCGAGGCTTGCAAAATTGCTCAGGCTCACGACTTTGTAAGCAGCTTTCCTGATGGCTATCAAACCGATTTGGGACAAGGTGGCGTCAACGTTTCGGGTGGTCAAAAGCAACGTCTGTGCATTGCAAGGGCATTGCTTAAGCGTCCCAAAATAATGATTTTGGACGACAGCACCAGTGCAGTAGACACGGCAACCGATGCAAAAATTAGAGAAGGCCTAAAGCAGCTTGACAAGGATATGACGGTAATCATCATTGCTCAACGTATAAGCTCTGTACAGGATTGCGACCAAATAGTGGTTGTTGACGAAGGCAAAATAGATGACGTGGGCACTCATGACGAGCTGCTTGCACGCAACACAATTTACCAAGAGGTTTACTATTCGCAACAAAGGGGGGAAGAGTAATGAAAAACAAAAAAGTAGTACAACGTCCCCCGATGAAGCTATCCAAGGGCTTGTTTTTTAGGTTATTTACCTACCTAAAGCCCTACAAGGGACGTTTAGTAGTGTCGTTTTTTATGATATTGCTGTTTTTGTTTGGCAACGTAGGTGGTACGGTTATGCTTACTCCACTTATCGCAGGGCTGGGTGGCACAGACCCCACTCCAAGCTTTTTGTGGATGACGTTTGACAGCAAGCTGCAATTTTTGGGTGCAATGGTAGGCATCCTTATTGGTATGTACGTAATTGCAATATTGGGCAACTACGTTCTAAACCTAATGTTTATACACATTTCGGCAGATTCGCTTTACCGTATGCGTGTCGATTTGTTCAATCATATGCAAAAGCTTCCCATCAGCTTTTTTGATACTCACACTCACGGCGACTTGATGAGTCACTTTACCAACGACATCGACGTAATGAGCGAGTTTTACTCTCGTGTGTTGCCCAACCTGGTGCAATGCGTGCTGCAGGTAATTGCAGTAGTGGCTTCGATGATTACTATTTCGGCGCAAATCAACTCGTGGTATATGCTTGCGCTGGTGGCGCTGATGGTAGTGGGTATGTTTGTGGTAACAAAGACGTTTGGCAGCTTGTCCAAGAAAAACTTTGTCGCTCAACAAAAGGCAATTGGCAAATTGACCGGCCACGTGGAAGAAATGATTGCCGGCCAAAAGGTAATCAAGGTGTTCAACCACGAGCAAGCCGTAATGGATGAGGATTCTCAAATCAACGATGAATTGCGTGTTGTTGCCACCAAGGCAAACAGCTACGCCAACATGATGATGCCTACAATGGGCAACATGACGCACGTGTTTTACATTGCGATGGCAGTTGTAGGTACAATCACTGCAATAGGCCTTACGGGCGATGCGTTGAGCGCACATTTGGGCGCATTGGCAACCTTTTTGATTTTGCTACGTCAGTTTTCCAACCCCGTAACGCAAATTGCGCAACACGTAAACTACGTCTTTTTGGCAACTGCGGGCGCCGAGCGTGTGTTTGCAGTGTTGGATACCCCTCAAGAGGTGGACAACGGCTACGTAACGCTTGTTTACGCCACCAAGGATGAGGAGGGCAACCTTCAAGAAAGCCCAACCCATACAGGCATTTGGGCGTGGAAGCACCCTCACGGCGACGGAACAATCACCTACCACGAGGTGAAAGGTGACGTCAGATTTGAGGACGTAACCTTTGGCTACGAGGAGGGTAAAACGGTGCTTCACGACGTGTCGCTGTTTGCTAAGCCCGGGCAAAAAATTGCCTTTGTAGGCAGCACGGGCGCAGGCAAAACAACCATCACCAACCTGATCAATCGCTTCTACGACGTGCCGGACGGCAAAATTCGTTACGACGGAATCAACATCAACAAAATCAAAAAGGCCGATTTGAGGCGCTCGCTTGGCATGGTGCTGCAGGATACTCACCTGTTTACGGGCACGGTAATGGACAACATTCGCTACGGCAAGCTGGATGCCACCGACGAGGAGTGCATTGCAGCAGCCAAGACGGCAAATGCGCATTTCTTTATTACTCACTTGCCTCAGGGCTACGACACAATGCTTACAAGCGACGGCGCAAATTTGAGCCAAGGTCAACGCCAGCTTATTGCCATTGCAAGGGCTGCCGTTGCCGATCCTCCCGTGCTTATTTTGGACGAAGCAACAAGCAGCATCGACACCCGTACCGAGTGGCTCATCCAAAAGGGTATGGATGCATTGATGGAGGGACGTACCGTATTTGTAATTGCGCACAGGCTTTCTACCGTACGCAACAGCAACGCCATCATGGTGCTGGAAAAGGGACAAATCATCGAGCGTGGCAGCCACGACGAGCTTATTGCGCAAAAGGGCAAGTACTATCAATTGTACACCGGCATGTTTGAGCTGTCGTAAAACCAACACTCAGCACAAAAAAGGCTCCTACGAGCCTTTTTTTGTGCGTAAATTGCTCAAATTGGGTTGAAATGCAAGCCTTTGTGTGCTATAATTAGTAATACAATTGGTTGATGCTTGCTGTGTCAAGCGCCAACAATTAAATTAATTTGAGAGGGTAACCACCATGAAAAAAATTAAATTTGTAGCACTTGCATTAGCAATGATGTTTGCAATCAGTGCTTTGACAGGCTGCTTTGGGCTTTTGATGGAGCACATCGAGGATACCAACGGTGTCGAAGACACTTCGCTTGCAGTAATCACCAAGGAAGAAGTACTTTCCTGGAGCAAAAATTACCTTGCAGATGACGAGGTGGTAGTAGATGCAACACAAGCAGATCCTTGGGCAAAGTACGCTGCATCAAAGTTTTCGGGCGTAAGAAACGTTTTCCAAGCACAAGTAGGCAAGGAAATCCCCGAAGGTATTGGATCAATTATGTTTAAGTTTGACGTAACGCTAAGCGAAGGCAACTTTTACATTGCTTTGCTACAAGATGGCGTTGTCTATCAAGAAATTAGCACCTCGGGAGAGTACACAGTCACCGTAAACAACCCAAGTGGCAATTACGTAGTTGTTATTGCCGGCGAAAGCGCAAAAGTATCCTTGAAGAGCATCATTCAATACTACATGTAACCAAACAACCAAAAAGGACTGACAAGCGTCAGTCCTTTTTTTTGTAAAAAAGTGTTTTTTTCTATTGAAACCGTCATATCTTTGTGGTACAATTACTAAAAACAATTTGTAAGGAGATTACTTATGGCAACAGCACAACAAATATTGGACAAATGTAAGGCAATGACACCATCGCAACTGCGAGAATACGGCAAGCAACAGTACCACGAGGTGTGG
>JAFVXX010000075.1 GCA_017500905.1 Clostridia bacterium | reverse complement strand
TTTAAGCACTATTTTCTTGGCAGCAACGTCAATTGAAACTATCATGTCTTTCAAAAATGGAAAGGACGTAACTACGTTTGCTTGCTTTGTTGTGTAAACGTCTGCGCTTCCGTATTGCTCGATGTCAATCACCTTGCCTACGGTAGTTTGGTCGTCAAGAACAACCTCACAGCCCAATAAATCCTCGACGTAGTATCTACCATCGGCCAGCTTTACGTCCTCTTTGTCTGCAAATACAGGCTTGTTTTGATAGGTTTCTGCAAGGTTGCGGCCAGATATATCCTTAAACAAAACATAGCAAAACTGACCGCCAACACGGACACTTTGCACGTAATGCAGTTGTATACCAAGATACAGCTTTTTGATGCCAACAAGCATCTTTGGATCATCCAAAAAGCACGACAGCTTAAGCTCGCCCTTGATGCCTTGCGCCTTAAGCACTTTACCTACTTCTATTTTCATACGTTAAAACAATTGCCACAAGTACACTTGTGGCAACAAAATCAATCCTCGATTTCGATATTGTATTTTTTGCCTTCTCTAATACCGACAGCCTTTGCCAAAGTACGGATAGACATGGCAATTTTGCCTTGCTTACCAATTACTTTACCAATGTCGTTTTCGGCAACCTTGATTGTTATAGTTTCTACTTCTGCATCAACCTCAGACGTAATGCAAACTGCATCCTTGTCGTCTACAAGCTGCTCCACAATGTATTTAACTAAATCTTTCATCAATTACTCACCCTTTGTCTTTTTAGGCTCAACAACACCAGATCTTACCAACAAGGATTTTACTGTTTCGGTTGGTTGAACACCGCAAGAAATCCACTTCTTTGCCTTTTCTACGTTGATGTTTAGTGCGTCCTTGATTGGATCGTATGTACCAACAAGGTCTACGTATTGACCGTCACGGGATTTGTGAGAGTCAATTACAACTACACGGTAGAAAGGTGCCTTTTTGTCGCCAAGTCTTGTCAATCTCATTTTTACTGCCATTTGTTTTTCCTCCAAAAATTGTGTTTATTGTTTTTTAATTAGTTTATCAGAAAGGCAAGCGTTTGCTTTTGCCAAATCTTTTCATCATTTCTTTGGACTGCTCAAATTGCTTAATCAATTTGTTTACGTCCTGCACGGATGTGCCACTGCCCTCTGCAATACGCTTTCTGCGAGAGTAGTTTAGTATCTTAGGGTTGGTGCGCTCCTCCTTTGTCATAGACAAAATGATGGAGCGATTGCGAGCAAGCTGCTTTTCGTCAATTGCATTTTCTGACAGCTTAAGCTTGTTTGCACCGGGTATCATGCCCACCAAATCATTGATGTTGCCCATCTTTGACACTTGCTCGTATTGTGACAAAAAGTCATTTAGGTCAAAGGATGCATCTTTGATTTTTTTAGCCATTTTTACGGCTTCCTCTTGATCGATGTTGGCTTGTGCCTTTTCGATTAGAGTCAGCACGTCGCCCATACCAAGAATACGATTTGCCATACGGTCGGGATGGAAGGGCTCAAGGTCATCCATCTTTTCGCCTACACCACAAAACTTAATTGGCTTGCCTGTTACTGCCTTGATGGAAAGGGTTGCACCACCACGTGTGTCACCATCCAGCTTGGTCATGATTACGCCCGTAATATCCATTGCCTCATCAAATGCCTTGGCAACGTTGACGGCGTCTTGACCTGTCATCGAGTCTACAACCAACAAGGTTTCGGTTACGTTGACGTTTTTCTTGATGTCCTTTATTTCGTCCATCAACTCTTGGTTGATGTGCAATCGACCTGCAGTGTCGACAATTACGGTGTCAAAGCCGTTTTTCTTTGCGTATTCAATGGCACTTGTAGCAATCCTTGTTGGGTTGATTTGGCCCATTTGGAAAAATCCTGCTTCGGCCTTTTTAGAAACAATCTCCAACTGGTTGATTGCTGCAGGTCTGTAGATGTCGCCTGCAACCAACAGCACCTTTTTGCCTTGCTTTTTGAGGTACAAAGCAAGCTTTCCACACATGGTTGTTTTGCCTGCACCTTGCAAGCCGCACATCAAAATGACGGTTGGCAGCTGTGGCGCAACAGCGAGCTTGCTTTGTGTAGAGCCCATCAACTGACAAAGCTGCTCGTTGACAATTTTGATTACTTGTTGTCCGGGCGTCAAGCTTTTTAGAATTTTTTCGCCCATTGCAAGCTCGGTTACCTTGCTTATAAAGTCCTTTGCCACGCCAAAGTTGACGTCAGCCTCCAGCAATGCAACACGCACTTCACGCATGGCTTGCTTGATTTCCAGCTCGGTAAGCGCTCCTCTGTTGGAGAGCTTGGAAAATACGTGATTTATTTTTTCGGACAAATTTTGAAATACTGCCATTTTACTCTCCATATAACAACGAGCTCAGCAACTGCTTTGCCGTGTTTAGGT
>JAFVXX010000074.1 GCA_017500905.1 Clostridia bacterium | reverse complement strand
CTCATTCGATTGAAAAGCTCTATTGTGTAGTCACGATGCGCTTGCTTGTTGTACTTGCTCATTACGTTGAAAAAGGTGTCGTAATCGGCTTTTTGCGAGTTGCTCATTGAGTTGTATGCTGCAAGCTCGTCGTAGGATACCTTGCCATCGTTGCAAGCAACACAAGCAAAGCCACCTGCTACCGCTCTCCAGGCGTCATCCGAGGAAAAGCCTTCGTTGCGAAGCTTGGCAAACAGGTTGTTTGCGCTGTTGTAAATGATGTTGTTGCCCATTTGAGCGTAGTACTTTTTTGCTTCGCCCACGATTTTGTCAAATAGTTGATATGCGTACATGGTAGTTTACTCCTTTGATTTTTTGTAAATTGTAGCACAATTGTAACACAAGTTTTTGTATTTGTAAATACAAAATTGCAATTTTTTGTTTCTGCAAATAGTAAAAATCACAAAAAGGGCAAATTTGATGGATTTGCTCAAAATAGCTTGATTAGCTTTGCAAAAAAGCATCCATATCGGTGCCGTTGGTTTGCATTTGGATTTTGACAATGCTGTAATCGGCATTTAGATTGTTGACGGCAAGCAGGTGATTGACCAGCCTGTCACAACGCAAATTGACATTGCCACATGCAAGCGTCACCAAAAAGGTGTCGGCATCAACTACTTGCAAATCGTAGATTTTGTCACGCACTACTTTGGTTACCTGTTGCCCCTTTTCCTCGTAGTTGATGGCATAGTTATCTACGAGCATTTGGCTTGCGTATTGCGACAAGCCCTTGCAACTTACCCTGTAGGTTGCCGACGTAACCAATGCCGACACGTTGGCTTGCTTTTGCCAAAGGTGGGTAAAGGTTAGTCCATTGGGGCTGAATTGGTTGAGTCTATCCAGCAAATTGTCCTCCATTTCCATCTTGACGGCAAGGTACTCGGCTGTACTTTGCACGCCAACGGGAAGGGCCGGGGAAAAGTACAGCTCCATGTGAGGATTGAAGCCCTTGGAGTACTCGACGTTGGCGCCTGCACGCCTGAAAATGCGGCCAATTGTACGCAAGGTGTCGGTGTGTCCGGCATAGCTTGCAGGGTAGGCCTTGGTGTACTTGATTACCAACATTTACTTGCCCTCCTTGCTGACGTTGCCATGAGAGGTTTGGCAAAAGCCCCACTTGTGCAATCCACATGCACGGCAAAGCTGGTTGCAGGTTGGGGTTGTTTGCAATGCGTATGCACGATTGCGCTCGCACAAAAAATGCAGCTTTTGTACGCCTACGTCTACGTAATCCCATGGCAAAAGTTCGGAGGTGCCTTTTTTGCCAACTATTGCGTTGATATCTACGCCCGTTTCCTCAAAGGCTTGACGGTAGTTTTCCCAACAAAAATGCTCGCTCCAAGCGTCAAACAAGCTGCCCTTTTGATATGCCAAGTACAATGCATCGGCAATTTGACGGCCACCACGTGCCAAAATTGCTTCCATAAGCGACACGTCGTAATCGTTGTAGGAAAAGGCGATGCCCTTTTGACGGAATTTTTCTGCCAAGTAGCGTTGGTTGCGTGTAACGTAATCTCGAGACGCAAATGCCTCCCACTGAAAGGGCGTAAAGGGCTTGGGAATAAAGGTGGAGCAGGACACCGAAATACGCAATGCCTTTGCTGACGTTTTGTGCTTTTTGTACAACGACTTGATTTTGACGACCAGGTCGTAGATGCCGTCGATATCCTCCTGCGTTTCGGTGGGAAGTCCCATCATAAAGTACAATTTGACCGAAGAGTAGCCCTGCATAAATGCGCTTGCTGCTGCAGACAAAATTTCCTCCTCGGTGACGTTTTTGTTGATGACGTCACGAAGGCGTTGCGTGCCTGCTTCGGGCGCAAAGGTTAGGCTGCTTTTGCGATTGCCTGATGCGTAGTCGCCCTTGAAGGTGTCTACACGAAGGCTGGGGAGGTTTAGCTGCACGTTGTTTGCCTTGGCATAGGGCAAAAGCTTGTCTAAAAGCTGACTTAGGCCGCTGTAATCGCCTGTGGAAAGGCTGTTTAGCGACAATTCGTCGTAGCCTGTGTTTTGCAACAGCTGTGTGCAAAGGCTAAATGCGTTGTCTACCGTGCGCTCTCTGACGGGACGGTAGATGAAGCCTGCCTGACAAAAACGGCAGCCGTTGGCGCAGCCACGGAAAAGCTCCAGCACGGCACGGTCGTGAACAAGCTCGACGTTGGATACAAGCTGGGTGTTGGGGGTAAAGGCTTGGTTGAGGTCGGCAACTACGTTGCGCTTGACAATCTTGCTGCCTACCGACACCACTTTGCCATCTTGGTACTCCACTCCTTGCAGGCTGGGCACGTAAATGCAATCGTAGGTTTGATGCAAATACTGCAAAAATTGTTGACGGTCGACATTGCCCTTCATCCTTTTGTAGTCGTTTACAATATCCGTCCAAACCGTTTCGCCCTCGCCCACAAACACAAAGTCCAAGTACTTGTACAAGGGCTCCAAATTGACTGCGCAAGGGCCACCTGCAACGACAAATGGGTGGTCGCTTGTGCGTTGGGCAGTTTGTACAGGGATGTTGGCAAGCTCCAGCATGTAGAAAAAGTTGGAGTAGCACATTTCAAACTGCATTGAAAAGCCTACAAAATCAAAATTGACAAGGGGTGTGCCTGTTTCTAAGCTACAAAGGGGGGCATTGGTTGATTTTAGATGGTTGGCGTAATCCTGCCAAGGGGCAAAACAGCGCTCGCACGATACGCCCTGCATGCTGTTGAACATGTAGTACAAAATGCGCACGCCAAGGTTGGACATGCCTACCTCGTAGCTGTCGGATACACACATGCAAAAGCGTACGTCGGCATTGGTGTTGATTGTTGGCACGCCGTATTCGCCACCTGTGTAGACGTATGGCTTTTTGATTGAGTCGGTAAATTTAGTCACAATCTTTCTCCGTTGGTAGTAGTTGGTTGAGGGTGATTACTTGGCACAAGCCGTCCTCGACAAGCTGGTTGACAAACCTTTCTCTGTTGACGTCTTGCGCTGTTTGGGTGGGGGCTGCAACGTAGTAGTTGCTTTTGTTTAGCTTGGTTGTGTACTTGCCTCCACCACTTACTATTTGGTAAATGGCAGGCATTGCAAGGCTTTCGTCCAGCTCGATGGACCTTGCCAATGCAAAAACCTTGCCCTTGTGTTGGTTGCTTTGCACCTTTACCTTGGCTGCATACGCCTTGATTTTGTCAATGGCAACCTTGGTGACGCTTTTTTTGCTGACCTGCTCCAAAAGGGAGGCGGGACGGACGATTTCAAAGTTGTGGTTGCTGCCAATGCGTATTTGATAGGTGGCAAGCAGCTGCTCGAGCGATTGGTCGGTTTGCTCCACAAGATACTTGACGGTCATTAGTGACATCCAAGCGTCGTCCTCGGAGTTGTGCTCTCGGTAGTTTAGCTGCAAATCAGCTGCAATTTTGTTTAGTGCCTTTACCTCCTTGTCGCCCTTGTACAGCTTGTAAAGCAGCTGTGAGCAGACAAAATTGAAGTTGATGCTGGGCAATTTGTAGTGCTTGCACGTTTCGTTTAGCATCCTTACGTCCGAATCGACTGCGTGGCCAATTACAACCGTATCCTTGTCGGTGAGTAGCTTGCAAATTTTGCCGTACACCTGTGAAAAATCGGGCGAAGAATCCAAAAGCTTTTTGTCTAAATGCAAGTCGATGCCAACGTTTTTGCGTGTGCCGTTGAGATTGTACTTTGTTTTGGGGTTTATCCAGACGTTTTCTCGGTGTAAAATATTAAATTTTGTGTCCGAAACGACAATGCCAATGCTACAAATGCTGTACTGCTTGTAGCCGTTTGCCGCTTCAATGTCAAATGCGAGATATTTCATAGCCAACGACAATTGTAACAAAAAAATTGTATTTTGTAAAGCAAAAGGGCAATGCTAATACAATTTGATGACATTTGTTGCACGGGTGCTTGTGCAAAACAAAAAAGCCTTCGGTTGAAGGCTTTTTGTGACAATTATTGATTGTTTAGTGCAAATTGTTGATTGTACAGTCCTGCGTAGATGCCGTTTTGCTCCATCAGCTGATTGTGTGTGCCACGCTCCTTGATGCCTTCGGCAGTTACTACCAAAATTTCGTCGGCATTTTTGATTGTGGACAATCGGTGCGCCACCACAAGCGTTGTGCGACCTTGCGACAGCTCGTTTAGCGATTGTTGAATTTGCATTTCCGTTACGTTGTCAAGCGCAGAGGTTGCTTCGTCAAGTATCAATATGGGTGGATTCTTCAAAAATGCACGTGCAATGGATATGCGTTGCTTTTGTCCACCGGACAGCTTTACACCACGCTCGCCCACCTCGGTGTCGTAGCCGTTGGGCATGTTGACGATGAAGTCGTGTATTTTGGCGCGCTTGGCTGCAAGCACAATTTCCTCGTCGGTGGCGTCAAGATTGCCGTAGGCGATGTTTTCCTTGATGGTGCCACCAAACAAAAATACGTCTTGGGCAACGATACCTACGTTTTTGCGAAGGGCAAGGCGTGTCATATCCTTGACGTTGATGCCGTCGATGGTGATTGCGCCACCGTCAATTTCGTAAAAGCGAGGAATCAAGTGGCACATGGTTGTTTTGCCACCACCACTTGGACCTACAAGCGCAACCGTTTGGCCTTGCTTAATGTTTAGGCTGACGTTGTTTAGCACAAGCTTGTCCGTGTCGTTTTTGTAGCTGAATTTGACGTTGTCAAACACTACGTTTCCCTTAAGCTT